>NZ_JBJGEB010000008.1:0-122464 GCF_045062685.1 Neisseria oralis | reverse complement strand
CATCGCAAGATCGTCCGGGCATTGCGCAGATTACGATCATGCAGGGCGGCTTGGGGCTGATGATGAGCACGCTGATGGTGGGGAATCTGATTGGGTCTTCGTTGGGGTTTAATACTTATAACCCGCTGCAAGGCGGAAACAGTCCGAGAAATTCGGATGGGTCGCCTAGGGTGAATCAGGGTAAAGGACAAGGTAAGAATACTACTAATGTTCAAGAATAGGGAATAAACAAATGAGGAAGATATTACTAGTTTTTGTCATGATATTAAGTGGTTTTGCTAATGCAAATGAAATGAGTAATCCTTGTGTATATCATCCTGATTTGCCTGGTTGTGCAGGCAATAACCGTCCGATAGGTCAGGTAAGTAGAGTGATTAATATCCCAAATCGTTGGGGAGCTATTTATTTTAATCCGGTCAATCGGGCGGTAGGCTATTCTGAAAATAATACCGAAGGCTATCGTTCGGCCAATAAGGAGGCATTGGAAAGCTGTATTAAGGCTGGTGGCGGAAAAAATCCGATTGCCCGCGACGGAAAAGGCTGTCGGTTGAAACACGAATATCGTAATATCTGTGCTGCTATTGCAGTTGGTGGTAGGGAAGAAGGTAAAGGAGGAACGGGAACTGCCGGAGACGATGATGTGGAAGTTGCCAAAGAACTTGCGTTAAAAGGATGTAGCAAACATTCCAGTGAGTGTGTTATCCGCTATTCAGGCTGCTCTCGCCATCCCGATTACCGTTATTGATAAATGATTTTTTTCAGACAGTCTCTCTTAGAGATTAGAGGCCGTCTGAAAAAAAAACGTCTTCCGTTCCGATAAAAAAACATTTCAAAGATAAAACCGCACTTTGTGCGGTTTTTTGTTGTCTGCGGTTTGTGTTTCAAGTTTCAGACGGCCCCTGTTCTCGGAAATACATTGAGGCCGTCTGCAAGAAAGTGGTATTGCAGATATTGGAACTGGATAGGATGATGAAAAAATTGTCGTCGGGCAATTTGTGCTGAGAGAATACTATTTCGATCATAGCTCTTTATACTGAAAGTCAGAAGAGGTCACACAGGGTATATTGCGACAGCCTGTGCGTAGGGGGGCATCATCCAAATGTTTTGGAGGATACTGACTAAAAGTAAAATTTAACATGATAGTTAATTTAAAAATGCTTTTGCAATTTTACAATAAATTCATAATGACAATCACATTTAAGATATATTGGAAAATATTTACGTAAATGGTATATTATCGTAAAAAGCTACCTTTAGGTAAAAAAAGGGAGGTGATTTGTGTAATGGTGTTAAAATCAAAACTGAGAGCCGCTTGTCTCAGTTTTGTAATTTAATCAGGGGATGTTGATACATCCAAGAATGTAGGAAGTTAAGTAGCATGTTCTTTAAGAAATATTTTTTAGGCATATTAATTTGCTCTGTTTTATTGGGCTGTAATTCCACGCCGCCGGCAAAGGATTTTTCTAACAATTGGAGTCCGGTAAATAAATTTACTGACAAGATTACCGAAATTCCTTTGCATCATAAGTATACTTATCGGGTTATGGCAATTGATAAGACCTTAAAAAGCCTGCTGAACCGTTGGGCTGAAGATAGTAAGCTTTCTGTTGAGTATGGTAGTTGCTATGACTATACCTTACCCAAGGCTGCTGAGAAGATTAATGCGGTTGAACTTAATAAGGCGTTGGAAGAGTTAAACCGGATTTATTCAGCTAAACATGTGGTTGTTAGTGTGCGTAAAGGGAGCCTTGTCGTTGAAACGGTCGCAAATGCGGCAGGGTATATAGATACATCTTGTTTTTAATTTATTTATAGTATAGTAGAGAAAGTATTATGTTCAAAAAGAAGGAAAAAACGCAAAAGGTTACGGAAGCGGTTATTAGATCAAAGAGTTTTGAATTGTCATTAGCGGACATGGTAAAACGCAGTGAAAAAAGAGCATGGTTTGTTGCGTCTGTTAGTATGGTATTAGTTGTTATTTCGGGAATTGGTGTGGCATTGATATTGCCATTAAAACAAGAAGTCCCTTATGTAGTTGTAGCTGATCGTGATACTGGTTTTAGTACAGTTTCTAGGCTTGAGGGAGATTTTAAAAATAATAAAATTACTGCAAGTGAAGCAATCAATAAGAGTAATGTGGCTCAATATGTTATTGCTAGAGAATCGTATGATTGGGAATTAACGAATATTAATGGATGGGGGAAAGTGCTAGCCATGTCTGATGCAAAAGTTGCAACTGATTATAAAAATCAATTTCTTGAAGATTTTCCTCAAAATCCAAATAAAATCTATGGGCGGGCTCTTTCAGTTCGTACAAAAATTCGAAATATTACTTTAGCATATACAGATGGGCGCCAAAATGCTCCAACTGGAGCAACAGTAAATTATGATCGTTATTTGTTCGATAAGAGTAAAGGGTCACTTCAGCCATTAGATAGGCAAATGGCTACAATGACATTTGAATACAGACCTAATTTAAAAATGGCGGAAGAATATCGTTATGACAATCCATTAGGTTTTCAAGTTACTAACTATCAGGTTGAAACCGATAATATTGCGAAACCAACTATGGAATTACCAAGTAATTTCCCTATAGTATCTAAAGATTCTTTAGGTCCACAAAAGGAAGAGGATGCAACTTCTCCACAAGCAGACTTGATGGCTGTATCACCGAGATGATAGTTAGTGGCGAAGGATAAAAACATTAAAAGGCTATTAAAATGAATATATTTTTAAGGAAAATTTGTCTGCCGGTATTTATATTTTCTATTTGTATAAATATTGCGGCGGCTTCATCAACAGTTACAGAATATACTTATACTCCAGATAAAATTTATACTGTGCGTTCCAGTTTGGGAATCGTGACCCAGATTGAAATTAGCCCCCAAGAAGATATTAAAGATTTTGGAACGGGTTATAGTGATGGTTGGGATTTGGCCCGAAGAGAAAACACGTTCTATATAAGACCTAAAGTTGCTAATGCAGATACAAATCTTACTATTAGAACGGCAGCGCATAATTATTTATTTGATTTGAAGGTGGTTTCTAAAGAATGGCGTGGATTGGAGTCAGCAAAAAATAAAGGTGTTCAATATAAAATTAAATTCAATTATCCGGATGGAACCGAGTTCAAAAAAGAGAAAAGTCTAGATTTAAATAGCGGATTAAGTACGAAAATTAGTGGACATGTAGGTTATTTTACTAATTATGATTATGCCGCAAAATCAAAATCTGCGTGGCTGGTTCCAACAAAAGTTTATGATGATGGTAAATTTACCTATATTTATTTAAATATTAATAAATTTATGCCTACAGGAAATTTCCCTGCGATTTTTGCCCGAAAGGATAGAAATGGTGAGGAAATGGTAGTTAATACTACTATTCAAAATAATGTTATTATAGTAAATGGAACTTATCCTTTTTTAGTTCTGAGGCATGGTAATGATGTTGTTGGTATTAGAAGGAATTTTTAATGAACAAGAATTTACAAGATGGGTTGGAAAATTTTGATGATGGCACAATGCAGTTAAAAAACGACATTGTTGTAGATAATCATAAAAATGGGGAGAATGGGGAAACTTTGACTGGAACCTCAACTATTTATCAGAAGCAGATTAATAGTGTACAAGACTTGGAAAGTAATATTCCTAATTTGAATAATGGGATTGGTCAACGTATTAATCGTAAGGCACTTATTTTTTTATTGTTAATGGGCATTGTCGTCGTTTCTATTTTTATGTATGCAATGTCGTTGTTTTCAACAAACGATAAGGCTAATATGGAGCAAGTTAAGGAGGAAGTAGTAGATATACCTAGTTCTCCTATACCTTCCCCTGCTCTTGACGAAACTCCCGCTCCCGTTCAACAACCTACTACTAATATAGATCAACAGACAGAGTTACCTACTCCTCCAGAACTGGTTTCAGTTCCAGCGGTACCTTCAGTTTCGTCTTTGCAGGTTCCAACGATTGATTCTCCGGTACCATCGACAGTAAATGAGAGCTTTGGATTTAAAGACAGCCAAGATAGTGGTGGAATTAGCCGTTCAGGGGGGGCAGGTGGCTTTGTTATTTCTGAAGATGAAGGTAATACGCGTGGTGGTGGGGCTGTTAAGAGATTGCAGCCACAGAAATTATATAAACCTGACTATCTATTGGTACAAGGGACATATATTCGTTGCGTTTTGATGGGGCGTATTGTCAGTGATATTCCTGGTAATGTATCGTGTATCGTAACAGAACCTGTCTATTCCAGCGCTGGAACTAAGTTATTAATACCTAAGGGGTCCAAAGCAATAGGTGCATATGCTGCAGGAGCTAGTGTCGGGAATAGGATTGATGTAATCTGGAATCGCATTATTACACCGAATAATTTGGATATCCGAATGGAAAGTCAAGGGACGGATAGTTTAGGTGGTAATGGACATGTTGGGGATTATAGAAGTCATTGGGCTAGTCGTTTAGGATCAGCAGTTTTAATTAGTTTAATAGGAGATGGTCTAGATTATTTAAGTGATAAAAATACATCAACTAATTCTGTTGTAACGACAAGCACCAGTACTACTATAACGCCTACAGAAACAAAAACTGCTCGTACATTAGAGAGAATGGCTCAACAAGAATTAAATAAAATGGGTATGCGCCCCCCAACCGTTACAATTAATCAAGGAGAAATATTAAATATTTTTGTTTCTCAAGATATTGATTTTGAAAATGTAATTGGAAACCAATAGAGACAGGGTTGTATACTGTGATTCAAGATATTTCAAATGATTTCTTAGATTATCAATATCAAATTTTGGGTATATCGCCGTTGCTCGAAAGACAGGATGTTACAGAGATATGCATCAATAAACCAGGACAAGTATATTTAGAAACTTTTAATGGGTGGGAGTGTATAGAAGTTAGTACATTAACTTATGAACGTGCAAGACAGTTTTGTACATCGGTTGTTAATGAGAGTAACACTGGTCAGCGTATTACAGATAAGGAGCCAATGGTTTCATTGACTTTCCCATCAGGGCAGCGTGCGCAATTTGTTATTCCTCCAGCTTGCGATGCCGGAAAGATATCAATTACTATACGGCAGCCTTCCAAATATACGAAGACATTGGAGCAATATCAAGAAGATGGTTTTTTTAATAATGTCATTTTAAATACGGATAGTATTTCTAAATATGATTTAGAATTAAAGGAATTGTTGATCAATCGAAAATATGGGGAGTTTTTTAGCAAAGCTGTTTTATATAGAAAGAATATCGTTGTTGCGGGAGCTACAGGAAGCGGAAAAACAACTTTTATGAAATCGTTGGTTAATCATATCCCGTTTGATGAACGATTAATCACGATTGAAGATGCAAGAGAGTTGTTTATTCCTCAGCCAAATGTAGTGCATTTGTTATATTCTAAGGGCGGGCAAAGTGCATCAAATATTACAGCAAAAAGTTGCATGGAAGCATGTTTACGTATGAAGCCTGATAGAATTATTCTTGCAGAATTGCGCGGTGATGAATCTTTCTATTTTATTCGAAATTGTGCATCAGGGCATCCAGGGTCAATCACTAGTTGTCATGCAGGAAGTACTGATCAGGCATGGGATCAATTAGCGTTAATGGTGAAGGCTTCCCCTGAGGGGTCAGGGCTCGAATTTGATGTAATTAAAAGATTGTTGATGTTGACAATTGATATTGTTATTCATATTCAGGCTCATAATGGTAAACGTTATATTACAGGAATTGATTTTGATCCTAGTCGTAGAAATGATTTAAAATAGCAATAGAAAATAAGTCGCCTTTAGTACATTTCTTGGATTAGGAAGGTATGAAAAAGTGAACTGCACCTTTTAAGTTGAACCACCTTACCCAACTTAAGAGGTGTAGTTTTTTATGGCAAAATATTCAGATAAATTCCGACTTGAAATTGTCTAATACTACTTGGATGGATACGGCAAACTCCAAACGGTTGACCGTTTCGCTATTAATGAGTTAAGAGTCAATGGTATGAAGGGGGAATGCCCTTCCTATGGAAGGGAAGTTGGGACAATTGCGATAATTTTCAGGCTGAACGTCCTAGTCAGAAATGGGTAATGAGGGAGAATGTCCCATACAGCATTCAGCCCTAGGTTGGCGGTATCGATGGCTTTTTATCAAAAGCAACTGAAGGATAGCAAATTTGGTGCTGAGTATGTCCTGAAGGGAAAGCTGCCTAATGTGGCAATGGAAAGTTTCTTCGGAACATTAAATTTGAAATGCTTTCATACATGTTGATATGCTTCTGTTGCCGAATTGGAATCGGCATTGCACAAATATATCCGTTATTACAACCACGGTGGGATTAAGTTGAAATCGCAAGAATTGAGTTCTGTGCAGTACAGGCTTCAGTCCTCGAAAGTTGCTTGATTAAACTGTCCAACTTCTTGGAGTCAGTTCAATGAGAGTTCATCTATATTCAGATTTCCTTCCAATAATGTTCTAGATAGAAAAAACAGCCCGTATCGCGTAAAATGGCGCGGAATTATTATTGTAGCAAGACCTGCTAAAAGTCCTGCTGCCTCATTTTCCGGAAAAATAACCATGAGCGAACAAAATCATCCGCAAACCGAGCCGCAATTAGATGAAAATCAAATCATCGCCCTGCGCCGCGAGAAACTGCACAACATCCGCAAAGAACGCATCGCCTATCCCAACGATTTCAAACGCGACAGCTTTGCCGCCGACCTGCACAAAAAATACGGTGAAATCAACAAAGAAGAACTTGACCCGCAAGGCATTCCCGTGAAAATCGCCGGCCGCATGATGCTCAAACGCCAGATGGGCAAGGCCAGCTTCGCCACCATTCAGGACATGAGCGGTCAGATTCAGCTTTATCTCAACAACAAAGGCGTGAGCCAAGAAGTTTTGGACGATTTCAACCATTGGGACTTGGGCGACATCGTCGGTGCGGAAGGTACATTGTTTAAAACCAATCACGGCGAGCTGACCGTGCGCGTGTCCGCTATCCGGCTGTTGTCCAAATCCTTGCGCCCGCTGCCCGACAAACACAAAGGCCTGGCCGACCAAGAAGTCAAATACCGCCAGCGCTATGTCGATTTAATCGTTAATCCCGAATCGCGCGACACCTTTATCAAACGCAGCAAAATCATCCAAACCGTGCGCAACTACATGGTCGGCGAAGGTTATTTGGAGGTAGAAACTCCGATGATGCACCCGATTCCGGGCGGTGCGACGGCCAAGCCTTTCATTACCCACCACAATGCGCTGGATATGCCGCTTTACTTGCGTATCGCGCCCGAACTGTATTTGAAACGCTTGGTCGTAGGCGGTTTGGAGCGCGTATTCGAAATCAACCGCAGCTTTCGTAACGAAGGCATGTCTACCCGCCATAATCCCGAATTCACCATGATGGAATTCTATGAAGCCTTCTGCACCTACGAACGCATGATGGAGATGACCGAAGGCGTCATCCGCGCTTGTGCCGAAACGGTGTGCGGCGCGGCGAAAATCAGCTACAACGGTAAAGAAGTCGACTTGGCCAGCCCCTTCGAACGCCTGACCATTCTCGAAGCCATCAAAAAATACAATCCGCACTACACCGATGAGCAGCTTGCCGACGAAGCATGGCTGAAAAAGGAAATCGTCAAACACGGCGAAAGCCTGCCGCCTTCGCCCGGCATCGGCAGCCTGCAACTGGCTTTGTTTGAAGGCTGCGCCGAAGGCAAACTGTGGAATCCGACCTTCATCATTGATTATCCCGTCGAAGTCTCCCCGCTGGCGCGTGCGTCCGACACCAAGCCCGGCCTGACCGACCGCTTCGAGCTGTTCGTCGTCGGCCGTGAGCTGGCCAACGGCTACTCCGAGTTGAACGACCCCGAAGACCAGTCCGCCCGTTTCAGAGCACAGGTGGCGCAGAAAGACGCCGGCGACGACGAAGCCATGCACTACGACGCCGACTACATCCGCGCGATGGAATACGGCTTGCCCCCCACCGGCGGCAGCGGCATCGGCCTTGACCGCTTGGTGATGCTGCTGACCGATTCTCAAACCATCCGCGACGTGATTTTATTCCCACAAATGCGGCCGGAATAGGGCTATTTAAAACAATGGAGAAAGGCCGTCTGAAAACATTTTTCAGACGGCCTTTTTAACTAAAAATATAATCAGAATTCTAAAAACGGTAATAAAAAACTCTTGGAGGGTCCGTTTTGTCTGTGAAAGAATCTACCGTTGAGGACAAACCTTATTTTAAATAACTTCCCAAATTAATAACGGATTCCTTTTGCAAGAGTGATGATTAGGCATTTCTGTATGAGGAAGAATCAAGCATCGCAAACGGAATGTCTGTTTCGGCCAAGCGCTAGTTTTCGATAACGGATTGCGCATCATCCCCCCAGTGCGGCTGGTGTGGGATGTCGACGCCAAGCAAATCGAGTGCGCGGCTGACGCTGTGGGTCAGGATGTCATCGACGCTTTGTGGTTGAAGATATAGTGCGGGCACGGGTGGGAAGATGATGCCGCCCATTTCGGTTACGCGGCGCATATTGTCCAAATGCGCCAGATTCAGCGGTGTTTCCCTCACCATCAGCACCAGGCTGCGGCGTTCTTTCAATACCACGTCCGCGGCGCGGGTCAGCAGGTTGTCGCTGTAACCGTGAGCCACGGCTGCAAGGGTGCGCATAGAGCAGGGGGCGACCAGCATTCCGACGGTTTTGAACGAACCGCTGGAAATACTGGCAGCCAGATTGCCGATGGGATGAACGATGTCCGCCATTTTGCAAACCTCCTCTTTGGTGTAGGGCGTTTCCAGAGCGCGGGCCATTTCTGCACCTTTGGAAATCACTAAATGGGTTTCCACGTTTTCAATATTTTGTAGCAGTTTTAGGGCCTTATAACCGTATTGGAAGCCGCTGGCACCGCTGATGCCGAGCACTATGCGTCGTTTGGTCATGGTCTGTCCTTCTAAATCAGGTAAAAAGCGGCTGGTACCCACTTCTTTGAATTTGCAGTGTTAGAAATGTTCTTTATAGTAAGTGGAACGGTACAGTCGAAATATTCATGTCTTCGTTCGCTGCGGCAAAGGCTGAAACAGGCTGAGATTCCAATTGTGGAGCTGCCGCTGATATTGATGGTAATCGTCAAAGGTTTATCTGCCGCTTCCGTTTTTTAGTAGCGTACATCAGCCGCATGGATAATCCGCCCTTGCTCTGTGTGCTCAAACGGTGTGCCTGATTCGCCCATTTGGGGCGGAAGCATAGCATAAACCCGTCGAGAAGTAAGGGGCGGCATTTTTGCTTATTGGTTGGAGCAGACATCAATGTGCGCAAATCATGTCTTTCGGATTTTAAATCTGTTTATGTTTTCTCTTGCGCAAGCCTTTGGAATCAATCTGCACCTATTGTATATACAAAGGCCGTCTGAAACAGTCATTCAGAAAATTATTTGAAATAAGCAACTAATAAGATGGTTTATAAACCGCCAATATCCGATAAAATAGAACACCACATATATAAAAGCATAGAGACAGGCCGTCTGAAAAAAGGATTACACCATGGCAAAACCGAAAAGCGGCTTGGGCCGCGGCTTAGATTCACTGATTTCCAACAGCATCGGCGACAGTAGCAGTGACCGGCTGACTACCGTTGCCGTCAAAGACATACAGCCCGGCCGTTACCAAGCCCGAGTGCAGATTGATGACGAAGCCTTGCAGGAACTGGCCGACTCAATAAAAGCCCAAGGCGTCATTCAGCCCGTGATTGTGCGTGAGCACGGGCTGTCGCAGTACGAACTGATTGCAGGGGAACGCCGTTGGCGTGCCAGCCAGTTGGCCGGATTGACCGAAATCCCCGTCGTCGTGAAAAGCATCAGTGACGAAACCGCGCTGGCAATGGGGTTGATTGAAAACCTGCAACGCGAAAACCTCAATCCGATTGAAGAAGCACAAGGGCTGAAGCGGCTGGCGGACGAATTCGGCCTGACGCACGAAACAATTGCCAAAGCAGTCGGTAAAAGCCGTAGTGCTATTTCGAATACCCTACGCCTTTTGAGTTTGCCCGAACCGGTGCAAGACATGCTCTACCAACGCCGCCTTGAAATGGGACATGCCCGCGCCCTGCTGACGTTGCCGGTAGTCGAACAGCTCCAGTTGGCACAAAAAGCAGTCAAAAACGGCTGGTCAGTGCGCGAAGTGGAACGGCGCAGCCAAGTGGCGCAACAGGCAGTCCGCAAAGACGTCAAAAAGACCATCAGTGCCGATATACGCCGTCTGAACGATGCACTGACCGAAAAATTGGGCGTTAACGTTGAAGTCCGTACCACCAATCATAAAAAAGGCAAAATCGTCCTGCATTTCGATACGCCGGAGACGTTCGAATATCTACTCAAACAGTTAGGTGTGGAATACGAAGCGTAGAATACGACCGGCACTCTTAGCGCAACACAGGCCGTCTGAAAATTTTTAGACGGCCTGTGTTGAAGAAATAAACATTTTTAGTTCAAAGGAGTTTGAAATATCCGTCAATTCAGAGAGGATATAGTGGCTGTGCGATAAGGGGATTGCATGTAATGCTGTGTAGTTTATGTTAAAATCAATAAAGATCACTGCTGCTGTGCTTTTATGGCAAGGAATATCAAAGTTGTATTTTCACAAAGGTTAACACGCCCTTGACGCTGCGCCCCCTCTTCAATTATAGTGGCCTTACTTGAATCTTTAATATGGTATTGGTTTCCCTGACAATTATGCGGCAGATTCTGATTTGGCAGTGTGCGATGCTGGCGGCAGTTGCTTTTGTCAGTGCAGTTTGTTGGGGAGGAAGAGGATTTTGGTCCGCTTTGGCCGGCGGCGCATCTTACCTGATACCGACTGTGGCCGCGGTTTTACTTTTAAGGCTTTTAAAAAACAGGCCGTACCTGCAAAGTAGAATGTTCATGGCAGGAGAGGCTTTAAAAGTAATGCTGTCGTTGGCGTTGATGTTGTCGTTTTTTGCTGTATGGCATCAATCGCTGGTGTTTTTACCGTTTTTGTTCGGTTTGTTCAGCGTCAGCCATTTGGTTTTTTTAGTATTGTTGAGAGTTAAAGATTATGGCAGGTGAATCAATGACTGCTGCCGACTACATCAAGCACCACTTGCAAAGCTTGACTAGTCTGTCGGATGTAGCGCAGGGACAAGGTTTGAAAAATATTGCTGATTTCTCATTCATCAATATGGATACTTTATTCTTTTCCATATTGTTGGGCGTAATCAGCAGCTTTTTGCTGTGGCGCGGCGCCAAAAAAGCTACCGCCGGTGTTCCGGGGCGTTTTCAAGCAGCGGTGGAAATCCTGTTCGAATTTGTCGACGATATGTGCAAGAGCATTATTCATAACGAAAAATCGCGCAGGGCTGTCGCTCCGTTGGGATTAACGTTGTTTGTTTGGATTTTTTTAATGAATGCGATGGATATGCTGCCAGTAGATTTGCTGCCATGGACTTGGCAACATCTGACAGGCAATCACCATGCCCTGTTACGCATCGTCCCAACTGCCGACTTGAACACTACGCTGGCTTTGGCCATCGGTGTACTCGGTATTTGTATTTACTATAATATCAAAATTAAAGGCTTCGGCGGTTGGATGCATGAGTTGTTCAGCGCGCCATTTGGTGCGAAGTTGGCGCCGGCTAACTTCTTGTTGAATTTGGTTGAATTCTTGTCGAAAACCGTATCACACGGTATGCGGTTGTTCGGTAATATGTATGCTGGCGAATTGGTATTTTTGCTGATTGCACTATTAGGCGGTGCATGGGCCGCGTCAGGCAGTGTCGGTGTAATGGATCCGATTTTATTTGTACTTCATCTTATCGCCGGTTTAGCGTGGGCGATTTTCCATATTTTGGTCATTACTTTGCAGGCATTTATCTTCATGGCTTTGGCGTTTGTCTACATCGGCCAAGCCCATGATACACATTGATGTTTTTTATAAGTTTTCAGAAATTTTTCCAACGTAGTTTAATTTTTAGCTTTTCAAGGAGTTTTTAAAATGGGTGGTTTAATTGCTATCGCTTGTGGTTTGATCGTTGCATTCGGCGCGATGGGTGCCGCCATCGGCATCGGTATGGTCGGTTCCAAATATTTGGAATCTTCCGCTCGCCAACCCGAACTGATCGGCCCGCTGCAAACCAAACTGTTCCTGATTGCCGGTTTGATTGACGCTGCATTCCTGATTGGCGTGGCTATCGCATTACTGTTTGCTTTCGTTAACCCGTTTGCAGGCTAATCCGGACAGTTAACTGTTTCGATACAGACGGTCAGCCGTTTGTTTGATTAACCCTAATACGAAGGTTAGGTAAAGTGAATATTAATGCAACCTTATTTGCGCAGATCTTAGTCTTTATCGGTTTGGTTTGGTTTACCATGAAGTTTGTGTGGCCTCCAATCGCAAAAGCTTTGGATGAGCGTGCTGCGAAAGTTGCCGAAGGCTTGGCTGCTGCTGAGCGCGGTAAAAATGACTTTGAGCAGGCGGAAAAGAAAGTTGCAGAACTTTTGGCCGAAGGGCGTACTCAAGTTGCCGAAATGGTGGCTAATGCAGAAAAACGCGCGGCAAAAATCGTGGAAGAAGCTAAAGAACAGGCTTCTACTGAAGCTGCCCGAATTACTGCGCAAGCTAAAGCTGATGTTGAGCAGGAGATGGTTCGTGCACGTGAAGTATTACGTGAACAGGTAGCCTCACTGGCAGTGAAAGGTGCAGAGTCTATTTTGCGCGATGAAGTTGATGTTTCTAAACATGCGCAGTTGCTCGGTGCCTTGAAACAGGAGCTGTAATCTTATGGCAGAGTTCGCAACTATTGCTAGGCCGTATGCGAAAGCATTATTTGGTTTAGCTCAGGAAAAAAAACAGATAGAGTCTTGGTTGGGCGAACTTAAAAATCTGTCGGCGGTTGTACGGCAGGAAAAAGTGATTTCCTTAATCGAACAACCTGAAACGGACACTTCCGAAAAGGCAAGATTATTAACTGATTTGGTCGGTTTAAAAGACGACAGTCTCAAAAATTTCGTGACTGTTTTGGCTGAGCAGAAACGGTTACCGATTTTGCCGGAAGTTTATGTGCAATATCAAGACTTAACCTTGACACTCAACGATACCAAGTCAGCCGTTATTTACAGTGCTTATGAATTGACTTCTGCTCAAGCGGCAGAATTGACTGAAATGCTGAAAAAGCGCTTCAACACTGAATTGGTAGTAACAACCCAAGTCGATCCAAAATTAATTGGGGGGATAAGGGTAGAAGTGGGTGATCAGGTCTTGGATTTGTCTATACGGGGCAAATTAAATGCTTTGTATACGACTATGACAAATTAGGAGAGTTTTCATGCAGCTTAATCCTGCTGAAATTAGCGAATTGATTAAAGCCAAAATCGAAAATTTGTCTGTAAATACGGAAGTTCGTACACGTGGTACGGTTATTTCCGTGACAGATGGTATTGTGCGTATTCACGGCTTATCAGACGCAATGCAAGGTGAGATGCTCGAATTTCCGGGTAACACTTTCGGTTTGGCTATGAACTTAGAGCGCGACTCTGTAGGTGCCGTAGTGTTGGGTGAATATGAGCACATTAAAGAAGGTGATACAGTTACATGTACTGGCCGTATTTTAGAAGTACCGGTTGGTCGTGAATTAGTTGGGCGCGTAGTTGATGCGCTGGGTCGCCCGATTGATGGTAAAGGCCCGATTAATACGACTCAAACTGCACCAATCGAAAAAATTGCACCTGGTGTAATTGCCCGTAAATCGGTTGATCAGCCGATGCAGACAGGTTTGAAGGCAATTGATTCAATGGTTCCGATTGGTCGGGGACAACGTGAGCTGATTATTGGTGACCGTCAGACCGGTAAAACTGCAGTAGCATTGGATGCGATTGTAAATCAAAAAGATACCGATGTTATCTGTATTTATGTGGCAATTGGTCAAAAAGCTTCATCCATTGCTAATGTGGTTCGCAAACTTGAAGAATACGGCGCAATGGAACATACTATTGTTGTGGCAGCTACAGCTTCGGAGGCCGCCGCCCTGCAATATATCGCCCCATATGCCGGTTGTACAATGGGAGAGTTTTTCCGTGACCGCGGTGAAGATGCTTTGATCGTATACGATGATCTATCTAAACAGGCTGTTGCGTATCGCCAGATTTCCCTATTATTGCGTCGTCCTCCTGGTCGTGAGGCATATCCGGGTGATGTGTTCTATCTGCATTCCCGCCTATTGGAACGTGCTGCCCGTATCAATCAAGATGAGGTTGAAAAGTTGACTGACGGTGCGGTCAAAGGAAAAACGGGTTCGTTAACAGCACTACCTATCATTGAAACGCAAGCTGGTGACGTATCTGCATTCGTACCGACCAACGTTATTTCGATTACCGACGGTCAAATTTTTTTGGAAACTGACCTGTTTAATGCAGGTATCCGTCCGGCAATCAATGCTGGTATTTCTGTATCGCGTGTAGGTGGCGCGGCGCAGACCAAAGTGATCAAAAAATTGGGTGGTGGCATTCGTTTGGCATTGGCTCAGTATCGTGAATTGGCCGCGTTCTCTCAGTTTGCTTCCGATCTGGATGAAGCAACGCGTAAACAGCTGCAGCATGGCGAAGTGGTTACAGAACTGATGAAACAAAAACAGTTCAGTACCTTGAATACTGCTGAAATGGCTCTGACTTTATGGGCAATTAATAACGGTTCATATGAGGATGTACCGGTTTCTAAAGCTTTGGCTTTTGAGACGGAGTTTTTAAGTTATGTCCGTACACAACAGCCTGGTGTTTTGGATGCCATCAATTCATCAGGTGCAATGTCTGATGAAAGCGAGCAGATATTGGCCGAAGCCATGAAATCTTTCAAATCTTCTTATGCTTACCAAGCATAAGATTTGAGATGAAAGGAGTCTGAAATGGCAGTCGGGAAAGAGATTCTCACCAAAATCCGAAGTGTTCAGAATACCCAAAAGATCACTAAAGCGATGCAGATGGTGTCAACTTCCAAAATGCGGAAGACTCAGGAGCGGATGCGCTTGGCGCGTCCGTACGCCGAAAAAGTACGTTTGGTTATGAGCCATTTGGCACAAACCAATTCGGATCATGGGATTAAATTATTGGAACCTCACCGCGAAATCCGCAAGGCTGGTTTCATTTTAATTACTTCCGATAAAGGCTTGTGCGGAGGCTTGAATGCTAACGTATTAAAGCGATTTTTGGCGCAAGTCCAAGAGTATCAGGAAAAGGGCATTGCAGTTGAAGTTGTATGTTTGGGCAGTAAAGGTTTGGCGGCCTGTCAAAATATTGGGTTAAATATCATCGCCAGTGCGACAAATTTAGGCGATACCCCAAAAATGGAAACGCTGCTGGGACCATTAACCGAAATATTCCAACGATATGAAAAGCATGAGTTAGATGTGATTCAGTTGGTTTACTCGGGCTTCATCAATACCATGCGGCAAGAACCGCGTATGGAGGTGTTGCTGCCCATCGGACAGAGTGTGATGGACGAAGTCAATACGCGCAATGATTACAATTGGGATTACCGCTATGAACCGAGTCCCGTTGCCGTATTGGAATATTTGGTTCGTCGCTATTTGGAATCTGTGGTTTACCAAGCATTAAGCGATAATATGGCATCAGAACAAGCCGCTCGTATGGTTGCAATGAAAGCTGCGACCGACAATGCAGGCAATGCCATCAAAGAGTTGCGGTTGGTATACAACAAGTCGCGTCAAGCTGCGATTACCACGGAATTGACAGAAATTGTGGCAGGAGCGGCGGCAGTTTGAGGCCGTCTGAAACCTGTACAGGAAATTAGGATACGATAATGAGCCAAGGCAAAATCGTACAAATTATTGGTGCGGTAGTTGATGTGGAATTTCCGCGTGACGCCATTCCGCATGTTTACGACGCTCTGAAATTAGACGAAAACAATCTGACTTTGGAAGTTCAACAACTTCTGGGGGACGGTGTGGTTCGTACTATTGCAATGGGTAGTTCAGACGGCCTTAAGCGGGGTATGACTGTAAGCAATACAGGCGCGCCGATTACTGTGCCGGTAGGTAAAGGCACTTTGGGACGTATTGTCGATGTATTGGGTACACCTGTTGATGAAGCAGGTCCGATTGATACCAACAAACACCGTGCCATCCATCAGACAGCCCCGAAATTCGATGAGTTGTCCGCTACTACTGAGCTGCTGGAAACAGGCATTAAAGTGATTGATTTGCTGTGTCCGTTTGCCAAAGGCGGTAAAGTAGGTCTGTTTGGCGGTGCCGGAGTAGGCAAAACCGTAAACATGATGGAATTGATTAACAACATCGCCAAAGCACACAGCGGCTTGTCCGTATTTGCGGGCGTAGGTGAGCGTACCCGTGAAGGTAATGACTTCTACCACGAGATGAAAGATTCCAACGTATTGGACAAAGTGGCCATGGTTTACGGTCAGATGAACGAACCTCCGGGTAACCGTCTGCGTGTAGCCTTGACCGGCTTGACTATGGCCGAATATTTCCGTGATGAAAAAGACGAAAGCGGCAAAGGTCGCGACGTATTGTTCTTCGTGGACAACATTTACCGTTACACTTTGGCCGGTACCGAAGTGTCTGCATTGCTGGGCCGTATGCCTTCAGCAGTGGGTTATCAACCGACATTGGCTGAAGAAATGGGTCGTTTGCAAGAGCGTATTACCTCTACCCAAACAGGTTCCATTACTTCCATCCAAGCCGTATATGTGCCTGCCGATGACTTGACCGACCCGTCTCCTGCAACGACGTTTGCCCACTTGGACGCTACTGTCGTATTGAGCCGTGATATTGCATCTTTGGGTATTTACCCTGCAGTTGACCCGCTTGATTCCACTTCACGCCAACTGGATCCGATGGTGTTGGGTCAAGAGCACTACGATGTGGCACGCGGCGTACAGTCCACTTTGCAAAAATATAAAGAATTGCGTGACATTATCGCTATTCTGGGTATGGATGAATTGTCAGACGAAGATAAACTGACCGTGATGCGTGCGCGTAAGATTCAACGCTTCCTGTCGCAACCGTTCCACGTTGCCGAAGTATTTACCGGCTCTCCTGGTAAATATGTATCGTTGCGTGACACCATTGCCGGTTTTAAAGCGATTTTGAGCGGCGAATACGATCACCTGCCGGAACAAGCGTTCTACATGGTGGGCAGCATTGATGAAGCCGTAGAGAAAGCGAAAACCGTAAATTGAGGAGGCTGGCATGAATGTCATGCAAGTTGAAGTGGTAAGTAACGAACAAAATATCTACTCAGGCGAAGCTACATTTGTAGTTATTCCGACTGTGCAAGGTGAACTCGGTATTTATCCGCGACATGAGCCGATTATGAGTTTGGTGCGTCCTGGGGCATTGCGCTTGACTGTGCCTGACCAAACGGAGGAAGTGTTGGTTGCCGTTTCGGGAGGACTGTTGGAAGTACAACCTGAAAAGATAACCATTTTGGCTGATGTGGCAGTACGCAGTGGTGAAATGGATCAGGCACGAGCAGAGGAAGCGAAAAAAGTGGCGGAAGCTGGTATTTCGCAAGCTCAAGATGACGAATCGTTGGCTAAAGCGCAAGTTGCTCTGGCGGCAGCGATTGCCCAGCTTAAAACTTTGGATTATCTTCGTTCTCAAAGAAACAAATAGGAATTTTGTTTTAAAGGAAAAGCACGGCGAGCCGTGCTTTTTTGTTGGCTGGCTGATATTGCCAATAGTGAAAATGATAGGGAACATTTGTAGTAAAGACTTTTGCTTAATGGGCTTGAGAATAAAACAGGCCGTCTGAAAAATAAGAGGTTTTGCCCTTTATTTTTCAGACGGCCTGTTTTGTATGTAGAAATTACTCTTTTACAAAAGTAACACCGTTCAGATGAGAGTGTAATATTGCATTGCGCAAAGCAGTTAAGGCTTTAGGTCGTACGAAATTGCGGCGGTAAGCCAATACGACGCGGCGTTTGGGTGCGGTTGCTTCAAACGGGATAATGCTGAACAGCATGTGGTCGTTTTCGGTCAGTGCCGTAGCGGGCATGACGCTGATGGCAAGGCCGCTGGCAACCATATGGCGGATGGTGTTGATGGAACTGCCTTGCAAGGTATTGGTCAACCCTTGAATCCTCTGCTTGGCCGCTAGTTCCGAACAGCTTGCCAGCACTTGATCGCGCATACAATTACCTTCGGTTAACAGCAAGACCTTCTCTTCCGACAGTAGATGGGGAGTAATAGCATCTAATTCTTCAAACGGGTGTCCTTTAGGGACGATAACAAAGAAAGGCTCGTCATAAAGCGGTTCGGTAACGATGCCCGGTTCTTGGAACGGTTCGGCAACAACGATGGCATCCAAATCACCGCGTTTGAGGGTTTCGGTCAGAATGTGGGTATAGTTTTCCTCCAGCATCAATGGCATTTTAGGCGCGCTTTCGCGTAAAGCCATAATTAGCTTGGGCAGCAGGTACGGGGCAACGGTGAAAATCAGGCCGAGTTTGAATGCACCTTCAAGCTCGTTTTGCTCTTCATTGGCCAAATGCTTGATTAAGTCCGCTTCTTCCAACACACGGCGGGCTTGGGCGACGATGCGTTCGCCTGCTTCGGTGGTAATGATATCGTTGCTGCTGCGGTCAAACAGCGATACTGAAAGTTCTTCTTCCAGCTTCTTGATGGCGATGGAAAGGGTGGGCTGGCTGACGAAGCAGCGCCGCGCTGCGCGTCCGAAATGACGCTCTTGCGCGACGGCTACGATATAACGCAATTCGGTCAGCGTCATGGATTAAACCTTTTTTTGTTCGGGCAGGGTGATGTTCAGTTCGAGAACATCCATACCATCTTGTTTTTCTTGAGAGATACGGATGTCGTCAAGTGATACGTTGACGTATTTCGACAGGACTTCCAGCAACTCTTTGCGCAATGTCGGCAGGTAATCGGGCGTTGCACTTGTGCCTTGAGCGCGTTCTTGTGCGATGATGATTTGCAGGCGGTCGCGCGCAACGGTTGCGGTTTTGGTTTTTTTGCCGAACAGGATATCAATCAGAGACATGAATCAACCTCCGAACAGTCGTTTGAAGAAGCCTTTTTTCTCGGCTTCCAAGAAACGCATTTCCCGGTTTTCACCGAGCAGTCGGGCAATAACGTCTTTATAGGCTTCTGCCGCGGTAGCATCCTGCTGATGGATGACGGGTTCGCCGGCATTGGAAGCCTGCAATACGTTTTGTGATTCGGGAATCACGCCGATGAGCGGGATGCGCAAGATGTCGCAGATGTCCTGTACCGACAGCATTTCGTCTTTTGCAACGCGCTCGGGGGAGTAGCGGGTAATCAACAGGTGTTCTTTTACCGTGCCGCCTTGTTCCGCTTTGCGGGATTTGCTTTGCAGGATGCCCAGAATGCGGTCTGAGTCGCGCACGCTGGAAACTTCGGGGTTGGTCGTGATAATGGCCTCGTCGGCAAAGTAGAGTGCCATCAGTGCTCCTTGCTCGATACCGGCGGGGGAGTCGCAGATAACGTATTCGAAACCCATTTTTTCGGTCAGTTCGGTCATGATTTTTTCTACGCCGTCCCTGTTCAGGGCGTCTTTGTCACGGGTTTGCGACGCGGGCAGGATAAACAGGTTTTCGCAGTTTTTGTCTTTAATCAGCGCTTGGGTGAGTGTTGCTTCACCTTGAATGACGTTGATTAGGTCGTAAACCACGCGGCGTTCGCAGCCCATAATCAAATCCAAGTTACGCAGGCCGACGTCGAAGTCGATGACGGCGGTTTTGTGCCCGCGCAAGGCTAGGCCGGTTGCGATGCTGGCGCTGGTAGTGGTTTTACCTACGCCGCCTTTACCTGAGGTTACTACAATAATTTTTGCCACAATATTTCCTTTTCAGATACTAAAAATGGGTTTTACTCCGCGTCGATTGCGCTGATGACCAAACGGTCGTCCTGTAATGAAATCTGCACCGGTTTTTTATGCAGGTGGTCGGGCAAATCCTGCTCGAAGTTTCGATAGATACCTGCGACGGATACCAGTTCCGCCTGCATGGAATGGATGAAGATTCTGGCATTGCGGTTGCCGCCCGCACCCGCTAATGCGCGCCCGCGCATCGGTGCATAAACGTGGATGTTGCCGTCGGCAATAAGTTCTGCGCCTTGGCTGACGGCGCCGGTAACGATTAAGTCGGCGTTTTCGGCGTAAACCTGTTGTCCGGTACGGACCGGCGTGCTGACCAATACGGTCGGATTGCCGGCAGCCGGTGTTTGGACTGGGGCGGGGGTCGCTGCTTTGGGCTGGGGTTCGGCGGGGGCACTGTCGCCGAGCGTAAACACCAAATGGAGCTTGGCAGCATACGGCGCCCAAATTTCGCTGGTGTGGCGCAAGCCCAGAATCTGCATTCCGTAACGGGCGAATAATGAAACCACTGCACCGGTGTTCAAGGATTCGGGATGGTCGAAATCCTGCACATCCAATATGAAAGGTACGACATCCAGCTCTCGATATTGACCGGTACGCTGGCGTAAAAATTCTTCTAATTCGGTTAAATCTGCGGTGTGCAGTTGAACGGCCAGCACGTCAAGCCGGGCTGACTTTACATCAAAGGCGGGTTTCATAGTGAGTGAGTGTTATCATTAAAAAATTTAATGGTATAAGTTTACCGTGTAAATCTAAGCTATTCAATCCGTTTGGCCGTCTGAAATGAAAAAAATGTTCCTTTCCGTGAAAGCAGGCGGCGCGGCGGGCGCGTTTGCAGTGCTTTTGACACACTTTGCCGCGTTATGGTTATGACACTGCGGCAGGATGCAAGGCCGTCTGAAAAGGTTGGCAAACCGCATTTTGCAGCGGTTTCAGACGGCCTTGCCCCGCCTTGTGCTATAATCCGCCACGCATACAGGCCGGACAGGCAGTCGCCGCGTATCGTCGCAAGGCATACGGGGAGGAAAGTCCGGGCTCCGCAGGGCGGAATGCCGGCTAACGGCCGGGCGCGGCAACGCGACGGAAAGTGGAACAGAGAGCAGAACCGCCGATGGCTGTCTGAAAAGGCGGCACAGGTAAGGGTGAAAAGGTGCGGTAAGAGCGCACCGTGCACCTGGCAACAGGGCGCAGCAGGCCAAACCCCATTCGGAGCAAGACCAAACAGAACGCATTGACGCGGCCCGCCGAGCGTTCGGGTAGGTTGCTGGAGCGTATCAGCAATGATGCGCCTAGAGGAATGACTGTCCGACGACAGAACCCGGCTTATCGTCCGACCTGTATGCTCCTCAACGGGCATTATGATTTTCTTAAAATCTTTGCATTCCTTAGGTTTGGGGTCGGTCTTTTACGATTTCTTTGTAAATCATTCTCAATATTCCTGCAAAGGTTGCCTTGTTTAAATGAGATTCGCCGAAATGACGGGTGCAGCCTTCCATTTTTGAAGCAATCAAGGGTTCTAATTCTTCAATTTTTGATATGCCCAGCTTCATCATTTGCTCTGAAAAAGAAACGCCATAGATTTTCTTAATATTCTTCAAACCCCTGTATTATCCCAAAAGTGTTGTACAGAGAAGTTCGGTAGGCTTTGAGCCAATCCCACATAATCTCTGGGTCAGAAACGTTCGGATTTTCTAAATGACATTTTTTGCATAACAAAACCAAATTAGAAGGTTCGTCTGCTCCTCCGCGGAGATGGGGGATGATATGGCAGCGCTCCAGTTTGGTTTGATAACCGCATCGCCAGCACCTCTCATGGGCTTCTGAGGCATCAACACTCAAATCCCCTTCATAAACTCTTGAAAATCAATAACCAACGATTTCAGGAATGGTCGTTTTTATTGCTGTTCTTTTGGTCATTTTATTCTTTTTTATTTCACCATCTTTAGTAAGTAAGAAGCGTTAATTTGATGTTTTCCTTACTTAATCTTAATAGTGGTTTGATTTTTTTGAAACAGGCCGTCTGAAAACTTGGCAATGGTTTTTCAGACGGCCTTTGTTTTACATATCCCGTATCGAATCCTACACTGCTTCCGTCCGCAATATCAGCCAGTCGCGCGCTGCGCCGTCTACCAGCGGCAGCAGTTTTTCGCGCACGTCGGCGTGGTAGGCGTTGAGCCAGCGGACTTCTGCCTTGGTCAGCAGGCCGAAGTCTATCGGACGCGTGTCTATCGGGCAGAGGGTGAGGGTTTCGAAATGCAGGAATTTGCCGAATTCGGTTTCCTGCGGCGATGCCACGGGCAGGCTGGCGACGAGGTTTTCGATGCGGATGCCCCATTTGCCCGGGCGGTAGAGGCCGGGTTCGTTGGAGGTAATCATGCCTGCCTTCATTGTTTGGTTCGGATTGGCGGGTGTGAGGTAGGAAATAATCTGCGGGCCTTCGTGCACGTTCAGGAAGTAGCCTACGCCGTGCCCCGTGCCATGGCCGTAGTTGCATTGTTCCTGCCAAAGGGGTTTGCGGCAGATGGCGTCGAGCAGGGTGGAACCGATGTTTTCGGGGAACACGGTTTCGGCCAGCGCGATATGGGCTTTTAAGACCAGCGTGTAGTCGCGTTTTTGTTCGGGCGTGGTTTCGCCGACGGGGACGACGCGGGTGATGTCGGTGGTGCCGCCCAGATATTGCGCGCCCGAGTCAATCAGCAGCAGGCCGCTGCCGGTGATGTCGCTGAACGCTTCGGGCGTGGCGGCGTAGTGCGGCAGCGCGCCGTTGGCGTTGTAGCCGGCGATGGTGTTGAAACTGAGTGAAACGAAGTTTGGGCGCGCGCTGCGGTATTTGTGGAGCATGGTGTCGATGTTCAGCTCGTTCATGGCGGTGCCGTCGACCAGATTGCGCTCGAATTCGGCGAAGAAGCCGCACAGTGCCGCACCGTCCTGCCGCATGGCTTCGCGCACATGGTCTAAATCGGCGGCGGATTTGACGGATTTGAACAGGGTGGACGGGTTGATGTTTTCAATCAAACGGTTTTCAGACGGCATGAGTTGCAGTGTGCTGACGGCGGTTTTGTCGGGGTTGACGAGCAGGCCGTCTGAAATTCCGGCCAAGGCTTCGCGCACGGCGGCGTAGGGCGCGGTGGTGATGCCCGCTTCGGCCAGCAGCGCGCGCGATGCCGGATTCAGCTTGGTTTCATCGACAAACAATACGGCCGAATCGGTGCCGATGAGCAGATACGACAGGAATACGGGATTGTACGGTACGTCGCTGCCGCGCAGATTGGTCAGCCATGCGGTGTCGTCGAGTGAAGAAATCAGATGCCAGGCCGCGCCTTGTTCTTTCATGGCGGCGCGCACGCGGGCGAGTTTGGTGGCGGCGGTTTCGGAAACGAAGGCCGCGTCGTGCGGGAAAACGGCTTCCTGCGGCAGGGCGGGGCGGTCGGCCCAAACTGTGTCGGCGATGTCGCGCGATACGTCGAGGCAGATGTTTTTGGCGGCGAAGGCGGTTTCAAGCTGGCGT
Organism: Neisseria oralis; assembly: GCF_045062685.1. Lineage (NCBI taxonomy): Bacteria > Pseudomonadati > Pseudomonadota > Betaproteobacteria > Neisseriales > Neisseriaceae > Neisseria > Neisseria oralis. Next base: position 99,059 of record NZ_JBJGEB010000008.1, on the reverse strand, counting down.
TTGGCGGTCAGCGACAGCATGTCGGCCGCCGCGCCCGCCGCCGCGCCGTTCGGCAGTTCGGCGGCCAGCCAGTCGGTGTAGGGCGCGACTTCGCCGACTTTCTGCAATTCTATGCCGCTGCCTTGGAGCTGGTGTGCGGCTTGTTCCCAATAGCGGCTGTCCGCCCACAGGCCGGCTTTGTCGGCGGTAACGACCAAGGTGCCGACCGAGCCGGTGAAGCCGGAAAAATACACCCGAGCCTGCCAGTGTTCGGGCAGGTATTCGGACAAATGCGGATCGGCGGACGGGATAATCCAGGCATCTAGGTTATGTTCGCGCATGGTTTGGCGCAGGGCAGAGAGTTTTTGTTCGGCATTCATGGGGTTTTCCTTCGGTTGGAAAGGCGGCCCGCGGTTTCAGACGGCCTTTCGGTTGTTTGTTATTTCGTTGGGCGACAGGAACGGAGGCCGTCTGAAAAGTTTATTTTCCAGACGGCCTGCCGGTCTTTAATCGGCCCCTTTGAGCATCCGGTTCAATACCGGTACCAGCAGCAGCAACACAGCGCCGCCCGCCACGCCGATGCCGCACAGCAGCCAGAAAAAGCTCAGCGGGGCATCGGCGCGGTAATATGTTTTAAACAGCACGCCGCCGAGCGTAAAGCCCAGCGAAAAGCCGAGGAAGTTGAGCGCGACCATCTGCGTTTTGAACGTCGGCGGCGCGATTTTGGTCGAGAAGGACAGTGCAATCGGCGAGAGCATCAGTTCGCCGACGGTAACGGACAGCAACACCAGTGCGAATACGATAATCGGCATCGGCGTGCCCGATGAAACAAACGGCACGAAGCCGAGGTAGGACAGTCCGACCACCAGCATCGCCAGTGCGAACTTCAACGGCGTTTTCGGCTGCCGTTTGCCCATTTTCGTCCAGATGGCCGCCATCAGGCCGGAAAACAGCACGACCCACATACTCTGCATCGAGTCTTTCCACGATACGGGAATGGTGAAGCCGCCTATGGTGCGGTCGACCGTTTCGTCGAAATACACGGTTGCCACGGTATAGACTTGGAACCATACCGACCAAAACAGACACACGGTCAGAAACAAAGGGATATAGGCGGTGATATGGCGTTTGTTGTCCGCGTCGACCTGCGGGTTGGTCAGCAGGCGGATGAAGTAAACGACGACTGCCGCGATGACCGTGCCGAGCAGCGCCATGGAGAAATTGTCCAAAGTCAGCCAGCCGGCCGCAATCACGCCGCCCAAAGCCGCGGTAATCAGCAGTCCTGCCGCCGCCGCGGTTTTACCTTGGCCTTGCGGCAGCGGATTGGGTACGGACGGATGCGGCAGGTTTTTGCGGCCGCGCGAATAACGCCACAGGCCGAACGCCATGCCGACCGCCGCCGCGCCGAAGCCGTAGTGGAAACCCAGATTGGTTTGCAGCAGGCCGGTCAGGAGCGGGCCGAGAAAGCCGCCGATATTGATGGAGATATAGAAAATCGAAAAACCGGCATCGCGCAGCGGCCGCATGTCGTCGCTTTCGTAAAGTGCGCCGACCATCGAGCTGGCGGAGGATTTCACGCCGCCGCTGCCCAGCGCAATCAGCACCAGCCCCAGCAGCAGGCCGTACAATCCGGGCACGATCGCCAGTGCGATATGGCCGAGCATCACCACGACGCCGGAAATGAACAGGGTCTTTTCCGCGCCCCATACGCGGTCGGCAAACCATGCGCCGAGGATGGTGGATAGGTAGACGCTGCCGCCGTATGCGCCGACGATGCCGCCCGCGAGCGACTTGTCTATGCCCAAACCGCCTTTGTCGGCGGCGTAATACAGGTAAATCAGCAAGATGCCCTGCATACCGTAGAACGAAAAACGTTCCCAAAGCTCGATATGGAACAGGGTGGAGAGTTGGAAAGGATGGCCGAAGAAAGTTTTGTCGGAAGTACCGGACATGATGTCTCCTTTTGCAGAGTAAAGTCCGGAGCGGCCTGATTGCCGCAGGCAGACGCAGCGGACAAGAATTTTTTTGTTATGGGGCGGTTTTAACCGAATCGACGGGGTTTGTCAAACAAGGTAAAGGGAAGAGGCCGTCTGAAAACGGTTTTTCAGACGGCCTCGGTATGTTTCCGAATGCAGGGTCAGCGTTCGCGTCCCAAATCGGCGGCGGCGGTAAACAGCACGTCGGTGGACGAATTTAACGCAGTTTCCGCAGAATCCTGAATCACGCCGATGATGAAGCCGACAGCGACTACCTGCATGGCGACGTCGTTGGAAATCCCGAACAGGCTGCATGCCAGCGGCACCAGCAGCAGCGAACCGCCCGCCACGCCCGACGCGCCGCAGGCGCTGACCGTGGCGACCAGGCTGAGCAGCAGGGCGGTGAAGAAATCGACCTGGATATGCTGGGTGTGCGCCGCAGCCATCGCCAGCACGGTGATGGTAATCGCCGCCCCCGCCATATTAATGGTCGCCCCCAGCGGAATGGCGATGGAATAGGTGTCCTCATGCAGGCCGAGTTTTTTCGCCAGCGCCATGTTTACTGGAATATTGGCCGCCGACGAACGGGTGAAGAAGGCGTACACGCCGCTTTCGCGCAGGCAGGTAAACACCAGCGGATAAGGGTTGCGGCGGATTTTCCACCAGACAATCAGCGGATTGACCACCAGCGCGATGAAAATCATGCTGCCCAGCAGCACCGCCAGCAGGTGCATGTAACCTTTCAGCGCGCCGAACCCCGTTTCGGCGATGGTGGACGACACCAGTCCGAAAATACCCAGCGGCGCGAAACGGATAACCCATTTGACCACGGTGGACACGGTTTCCGCCGTATCGGCGACCACTTGGCGCGTGGTGTCGGAACCGTGATTGCGCACGGCGAAACCCAAAATCAAGGCCCAAGCTAAAATGCCGATGTAGTTGGCGTCGGCCAGCGCGCTGATCGGGTTGGACACCAGGTTCATCAGCAAAGTCTTCAGCACTTCGATAATGCCGCCCGGCGGCGTGGCCGACATATCGCCCGCTTTAGAAAAAATCAGCATGGTCGGAAAAGCAAAGCTGGCAATCACTGCGACCAAGGCCGCCGAAAACGTACCGATGAGGTACAGAACGATAATCGGTTTGATGTAGGCCTCGTTGCCTTTCTGGTGCTGCGCGATGGCGGCCAGCACCAGTGCGAACACCAAAATCGGCGCGACGGCTTTCAGCGCCCCGACGAACAGGCTGCCGAGCAGTCCGGCCGCGATGCCCGCCTGCGGCGCGAGTACCGCCAGCGCGATACCCAGAGTCAGGCCGATGACGATTTGCTGCACGAGGCTGATGCGGTTGACGGCACGAATAAGCAGGTTGCTGCTTGCCATAGTCAGTCCTTTTCATATATTAAAAATAACTTACATTCTAAAATAAAATCCCGCAGCGGTGGAAAAATCCGCTTAAAACAGCACGAACGTTCAGGAAATGACTTGATTTAAGCATAAAATACCGAAGCCGCAGAAACGGGCGGCATTATAAACAGGTCTGCAACCGCCGGAAACATCCCCTCCGGATATGCCGCGCGGGAAAGTGATAGAACATGCCGTATGCGGGACGGATTTTTACCGGTTTTCAGACGGCCTGCCAGCGTTAAAAGCCGCAAACATCTTCATAAAGATACTGAAAATAATGTTAGAATCTCCCTCTTGATTGTGTGTGAAATTCGTTGCCGAACCTATGGAAAAACTGCTCCCGCCGATTCTGACGACCACGCTCGCCTTGGCCTGCGCGCAGGCTTGGGCGGCGGATGACTTCGACCCGAATACGGCGGAGTACCGCCGTATTCCGCAGAAGCAGACGCAGGGTCAGGAGCAGGAAAAGCAGGTCAAGCTCAAACCCAAGTTCCCCGTCAGGGTCGAAACCGACCATTCTGAAATCAAGAAAATGATTGAAGAATACCTGCCGCTGATTACCCAGCAACAGGAAGAAGAGCTGGATAGCGAGCAAGTAGGCTTTCTGGCGGAAGAAGCCCCCGACAACGTCAAAACCATGCTGCGCACCAAAGGCTATTTCAACAGCAAAGTCAGCATCCGCGCCGAAAAAGGCGGTTATGTGGTCAGCGTTACTCCGGGGCCGCGCACCAAAGTCGACAATGTCAGCGTGGCGATTCTCGGCGACATCCTGTCCGACGAAAATCTGGCCGACTACTATAAACACGCTATGGAAAACTGGGGCCAGCCGGTGGGCGGCTATTTCGACAATGCCGAATGGAGCAACAGCAAAACCTCCGTCCTCTCCGCCGTAACCCGCAAGAAATACCCGCTGGCCAAAATCAGCACGTCGCAGGCCACCGTCAATCCTGACAAACATACCGCCGACTTGAACGTCATCGTTGAAAGCAAACAGCCGGTTTATTTCGGCGATTTCGAAATCAGCGGCACCAAACGCTACCCCGTCAGCGTCGTGCAGGGCTTGGCGCGGTTCAGGCCCGGGTCGCCCTACGATTTGGATTTGCTGCTCGACTTCCAGCAGGCTCTGGAGCAGAACGGCCACTATTCCGGCGCCTCGGTGCAGGCCGATTTCAACAATATGAAAGACGACCGCGTGCCGGTTAAAGTCAACGTCAGCGAAACCAAACTGCACAAACTCGAAACCGGCGTCCGCTATGATTCGGAATACGGTCTGGGCGGCAAAATCGGCTACGACTATTACAACCTTTTCAACCGCGGCTACATCGGTTCGGTGGTGTGGGACATGGACAAATACGAAACCACCCTTGCCGCCGGTATCAGCCAGCCGCGCAACAGCGACGGCAAATACTGGACGACCAACACGTCCTACAACCGCTCTACCACCCAAAACCTTGAAAAACGCGCCCTGACCACCGGCATCTGGCGCGTGCGCGACCGCAACGGCATCGAATCGCGCCTCGGCCTGGAATTTATCACCGAAGACCGCAAAGTTCCCGATACCAACTATGATTTGGGCCGCAGCCACGCGACCATGCTGACCGCTTCATGGAAGCGGCAAAACATCGAAACCGAGCTGCGCCCCGAAAACGGCTATTATCTCGACGGCAAAATCGGCGCGACGCTGGGCAGCCTGTTTTCGTCCACCGCGATGGCGCGCGCCGCCGCCAAGGCGGGTTATTTCTTCACGCCCGAAAACAAAAAAATCGGCACGTTCATCGTCCGCGGCCAGGCCGGTTACGTTTATGCCAAAGAAGGCAAGGAAGTGCCTTCCTCCCTCGAATTCCGTACCGGCGGCGCATCGTCGGTGCGTGGTTACGAATTGGACAGCATCGGCAAGGCGGGGCCGAACGGTTCGGTACTGCCCGAACGCGCCCTGCTGGTGGGCAGTCTGGAATACCAGTTCCCGCTGACCAAAAGCCTTTCCGGTGCGGTGTTCCACGACATGGGCGATGCCGCCGTCAACTTCAAGAAAATGACCATGAAACACGGTACGGGCTTGGGGGTGCGCTGGTTCAGCCCCGTCGCCCCGTTCGCCTTCGACATCGCCTACGGCCATCAAGACAAGAAAATCCGCTGGCACATCAGCCTGGGTACGCGCTTCTGATGTTCAGACGGCCTGTGCGCACGGTGCGGCAGGCCGTCTGAACAGGCCGCCGTCCGATGCCGGCAACACTCTATTCCGACAACGACATGACGCAAGAACAAGAAAACCTCCAATCCGCCGAAACGCAGAAGCCGTCTGAAAATGACAGGCCGTCTGAAAACGAAAAACGCAGCGATGCCGCGCCGCCGAAACGCAGGAAGAACCGGCTGCGCGGTTTGCTGCTGGCGTTTTCGGGCGTCGCGCTGGCGTCGGCCGGCTTCGTCGGCTGGCTGGCGGGGACGGAGTCGGGGCTGCGTTTCGGTTTGTACAAAATCCCGTCGTGGTTCGGCGTGAAAATCACGTCCGAATCGCTGCACGGCACGCTGTGGCGCGGGTTTCACGGTGAAAACTGGCTGATTGAGACCGACGGTGCGGATGTCGCCCTGAGCCGCTTCCGTTTCGGCTGGCGGCCGCGCGAACTTTCCGATTTGCGCCTGCACGTTACCGAATTGTCGGCGGGCGACATCCGGATTGCGACCAAACCGACGCCGCCGAAGGAGAAAAAACCGTCGCAGGGGCTGCCCGAAAGCATAGACCTGCCGGTATGGATAACGCTCGACCGGCTGGAAACCGGCAAAATCAGCGTCGGCAAAAATTTTAAAAAACAGACGGTATATCTCAACCGTGTCCGGGCGGCCTACCGCTATGATCAGAAACAGCACCGTCTGGACATCGAACGCCTCGAATCGCCGTGGAGCAACTCCGCCGGCGCGGTCGAAATCGGCCTGAAGCCGCCGTTTGCACTCAACAGCGCGATTTACACCAAAGGCGAATTGGACGGCGAAACCATCCACGGCACCACGCGGCTCACAGGCAGCCTGCGCGATATGCAGTCCGAACTGCTGCTCGACGGCGACGCCGTGCACCTCAAAGCCCGAAGCCTGCTGCACCCGTTTGCCGGCAAGCTGAACGAAATCATCAAAGAAGTCCAGATTAAGGGCTTCAACATCAATCCGCACTCCTTCCTCGACAGCCTGCCCAAGGCGGAATTAGACTTCGACGCCATCGTCGTGCCTTCGTTTTCAGACGGCATCGCATTGGACGGCGCTATCGACTTGTCCAACGAAGCCGCCGGATACGCCGATGAAAACAGCATTCCCGTGCGCTCGATACTGGGCGACTTCACCATCGACGGCAACGGCCTGATCCGCGTGAAAGACACCGCCGTCGAGTTGTTGCAGCAGGGTACCGTTACCGTCAACGGCAGCGTCGATACCGCCGCCGACAAATTGGATTTGGCGCTGGCGGTGAAAAACCTCGGCGCCGACGATGCGGTCAGACAACAGATTGCAGGCCGCCTGAACGGCAGCATTAACGTCAAAGGCGAAACAGGTTCGCCCGAAATCGGCTGGAAGCTCGACAGCGGTTACGCCGAAACCGACGGCCTGCTCACCATCCGCAGCGACCGCAGGCTCGGCCAGAAAACGCTGACGCTGGACAAACTGCGCATCCGGCCCGACAACGGCGGCGAACTAGCCGCAACCGGTTCGCTGGAGCTGTTCCGCCACCGCCGCCTCAAGCTCGACGTGTCCAGCAAGGCGTTCAACCCCGCCCGTATCGACCGGCAGCTCCCCGAAGGCAACGTCAACGGCACGATAGCCGTCAGCGGCGAGTTGGCCGACCAAAAATTCGGCGGCAAAATGAAATTCGCACCGAGCACCCTCAGCGGCGTGGCCCTGAGCGGCAGCGCCGACATCCAATATGAAAGCAACTACCTCAGCCGCGCGCTGACCGACATCCGCCTCGGCAGCAACACCATCAAGACCAGCGGCAGCTTCGGCAGAAAGGGCCGCCGCCTGAACCTCGACATCAGCGCGCCCGACCTGTCGCGCTTCGGTTTCGGACTGGGCGGCGCGGTAACGGCCAAGGGTTATGTGTCGGGCGACCTTTCAGACGGCCTCAAAACGTTGGAAGCCGATTTGGACGGCCGCGCGCGCGCGTTCCGCATGGCCAATTTGGTGCAGATAAACACCCTCGATTTCAAACTCAAAGGTTCGCCGGACATCAACCGCCCGCTCAACGCCGAACTCAAGGGCGAACGCATCGTGCTGGCGGGCAAATCGCCGACCACGGTGGACGCGGTCAACCTGTTCGTCAGCGGTACCGGCGCGAACCACCGTATCCGCGGCGGAAGCAGTATGGCGCTGGACGACAAACGCTACAAACTGGAAATCGATGCGGCGGGCGGGCTGAACAAAGACAAAACCCGTTGGAAGGGCATCATCGACGCGCTCGACATCAGCGGCGCGTTCAACCTCAAACTGCAAAACCGCATGAATCTGGAGGCGGGCGCAGACCACGTTTCCATGAGCGCGGCGCGCTGGTCGGCGATGGGCGGCAGCCTCAACCTGCAAAATTTCGTGTGGGACAAGAAAACCGGCATCACCACCAAAGGCAACGCACAAAACCTGCACATGGCCGAACTGCACAATTTCTACACTCCGCCGGTCGAACATAATCTGGTACTGGGCGGCGACTGGGATATGTCGTACAGCCAGAACGCGCGCGGCTACCTCAACATCGTCCGCCAGAGCGGCGACATCATCCTGCCCGACAACAAACAGCCGCTCGGCCTGAGCGCGCTGGCGCTGCGCACCCGTTTCCAGAACGGCCGCATCGACGCCGCGCTCGAAGGCGGCACCCGCTTCGGCAAAGTGGACGCCACCGTCGGCATCAGCCAGCAGTTCGGCAACAACATCGCCAACGCGCCCGTCAGCGGTAAAGTAAACGTCAGCATCGCCCGCCTCGAAAGCCTGCGCGTATTGCTGCCGAGCACCGCCCAATCCCTGAGCGGCAGCTTCAACGCCTCCGCCGTCATCGGCGGGCGGGCCGGTTCGCCCACCGTCAACGGCACCCTGAACGGCGCAACCAACTACGGCCGCCTCGACGGCAACGTTACCGTCGGCCAAGGCAGCGATTTCATGAATGCGCCGCTGGGCGGGCGGATAAACATCACCGTGCCCGAACTGGAAGCCATACGCAACTTCCTGCCCGTCGGCCAAACCGTCAAAGGCCGTCTGAATGCCGCCGTTACGCTGGCCGGACGCGTCAACGAGCCGCAACTCAACGGCACGCTCAACGGCGAGAACCTCTACTACCGCAACCAGGCTCAGGGCCTGATACTCGACAACGGCATCCTGCGTTCGCGCCTGCAAGGCCAGAAATGGATTATCGACAGCCTGAAATTCCACCGCGGCGGCACGGTCGAACTCAAAGGCGAAGCCGCGCTGGATAAAAGCAATCCTGATGTCAACGTCGACATCGTGTTCGACAAATACCGCACCCTGTCGCGCCCCAACCGCCGGTTGGTGTTGAGCGGCCAGACCAAAGTGCTGTACCACCCCGAAAAAGGCCTGGTGCTCACCGGTTCGCTCAAAGCCGATTCCGGCATGTTCGGCCTGCAAAAATCCTCCATGCCGACGCTGGACGACGACGTAACCGTTGTCGGAGAAGAGCAGAAAGTTCAGACGGCCTCCACGCCGATTTTCATGGATTTGGATTTGGATTTGAACGACAACGTCCGCTTTTCCGGCGAAGGGCTCAACGTTATGCTGGGCGGCACGCTCAAATTGCAGGCGCGTCCCGGCGAAACGATACAGGGCGTCGGCGCGGTCAAAGTCGTCAAAGGCCGCTATAAAGCCTACGGGCAGGATTTGGACATCACCAAAGGCGTGATTTCCTTCGTCGGCCCGCTGACCGACCCCAACCTCAACATCCGTGCCGAACGCCGCCTCTCGCCGGTGGGTGCGGGAGTGGAAGTGCTCGGCAGCCTCAACAATCCGCGCGTAACGCTGGTTGCCGACGAAGTCATGAGCGAAAAAGACAAACTCTCATGGCTCATCCTCAACCGTGCCAGCAGCGGCAACGACAGCGACAACGCCGCACTCTCCGCCGCCGCCGGCGCGCTGCTGGCCGGACAAATCAACGACCGCATCGGCCTGGTGGACGATTTCGGCTTCACCAGCAAACGCAGCCGCAACGCCCAGACGGGCGAACTCAACCCCGCCGAGCAGGTGCTGACCGTCGGCAAGCAGTTGACCAGCGAACTTTACCTCGGCTACGAATACGGCATGAACAGCGCCGCACAGTCGGCCAAACTGGTATACCAGCTCACCCGCGCGATTCAGGCCATCGTCAGAGTCGGCAACGAATCGTCCGGCGGCGAGTTGAAATACACCATCCGCTTCGACCATTGGCGCAAACAGAAAGAGCCGCAGGAAACGGTGGAAAGCAAAGGTAAGGTGCAGTAGCCGGTCTTTTGGAGATAGAGATGAGGCCGTCTGAAAAGCAATTTTCAGACGGCCTCTCTTTGTTTGCCCATCTTCGCCGATGTTGCGTCAATCCTGCTCCGCCGAAATCTTCTCGTTCAGAAAATCAATAAAACTGCGCACCTTCGCGCTTAAGAATGCCCTGTCCACATAAACTGCGTTCAGTTGGACGGTCAGCACCCGATAGTCCGGCAGCAGGCGTGCCAGCCTGCCTTCCGCCAAATCCTGTCTGACCGACCACAGCGGCTGATAGGCGATGCCCGCGCCCGTCCTGATTAATTCGCGTATCATCAGCGTGTTGTCGCATTGGATGACCGGATTGAGCGTCAGAATGCTTTTTTCGCCCGTTTCCCGATGCGTGATTTCCATATTGCGCTGGTCGGTGTAGGACGGCAGGATGGCAGGATGGTGCATGGCTTCTTCGGGCGTTTGCGGGGTGCCGTGTTTCGCCAGATAGTCGGGCGAGGCAAGCAGGACGAATTGGATTTTCGCCAGCGGCTTGATGATAAGCGATGGCGACAGGGTTTTCGCCACGCGCAAGGCGAGGTCGAAGCCTTCTGCGATTAAATCGACGTGGCGGTTGTCGAGTACCAAATCGAGCGTCACTTCGGGATAGCGTTCGCGGTATTCCACCAGCCAGTTGCTGATTAAATTGCCCGCGAACCAAAGCGGCATGGTCACGCGCAACATGCCCTGCGGCGTGTCCGCCCCGCCTGCCGCCTTTTGCGCGGCAGTGTCGAGCGTATCGAGCGCGTAGCTGCATTGGCGGTAGTATTCTTCGCCCGCTTCGGTCAGGTGGAGGTTGCGGCTGTTGCGGTGCAGCAGTTTGGCTTTAATCGAATTTTCCAGATGGCTGACGTGTTTGCTCGCCATCGCGGTGGAAATATCAAGCTGCTCGGCGGCGCGGGTGAAGCTGCCGCTTTGGACAACTTGGCGGAAAACTTTGAGGCTGAACAGGGTATCCATGTTTTCTTTTGGGGAAACGTTGCGTCAATGAAAGGAGTATATATCTACTGCCAGTAATTATCTATACTGCGCAGATAAGATTAATTTTCATTAAGCCTTTTGAGATTGCAGGAAACAAATCTGACGGTTTGGACCCTCTCCCAGGCTTTCTCCCACTTGGGAGGGGGAGTCGGATTTGCTTTTTTAAGTGAGTTTGAATAGGAAATGCTCATATCGTTATTCCCGACCCCGTACAAGTGAAGCGGGAATAACGATGGTTGGAATATCTTATTTGAATTTACTGTGGCCTGCCGTACAAGGCATTTCGTAATCGGTTTGTTTCAAATTTAAACATCAGGAGTAATTTATGTCTGCAACCTGCACCCGTATCCAACCTATTTTATTGTCCGTATTGCGTATCGTAACCGCCTACCTCTTCCTCTTACACGGTACGGCAAAATTCTTCGGCTTCCCGACCGCCATGGGCAGCGGCTCGCCCGAAGGCTTGATGCTGGTGGCAGGCATTTTGGAAATCGTCGGCGGCATCCTGTTGATTCTCGGACTGTTCACCCGTCCCGCCGCTTTCGTCCTGTCCGGTCAGATGGCGGCTGCCTACTTTATGGCACACGCTGCCAAAGGTTCGGCGCTGTTCCCGCTTGCCAACGGCGGCGAATCGGCAGTATTGTTCTGCTTCGTGTTCCTCTATCTCGCCGCAGCAGGCGGCGGTTCATTGGCATTGGACAACCTGTTCGGCAAAAACAAATCCTGATGCGCCCAAAGGCCGTCTGAAAACAAGCAAAGCGGGTTTTGCGAATCCATTGCCAAACCCGCCAACCGATTAAACTTAAATCAAAGGAAAAACAAAATGACTTATCAAACCTTGCAACAAGCGGCCGAAACCCGCCGTTCCATTTACGCACTGAATAAAAATCTGCCTGTCAGCAACGAAGAAATCAGCGAAATCGTCAAACACGCCGTTTTGCACACGCCTTCTTCCTTCAACTCGCAATCCACCCGCGTCGTCGTCCTCTTCGGCGAAGAACACGGCAAAGTGTGGCAATTCGTTGAAGACGCATTGCGCGCCATCGTGCCTGCCGAACAATTCGAGCCGACTGCGCAAAAATTAAACTTGTTCAAAGCAGGCGCGGCGACCATTTTGTTCTTCGAAGACCAAAACGTCGTCAAAGGCCTGCAAGAGCAGTTCCCTTCTTATGCCGCCAACTTCCCCGTCTGGGCGGACCATGCGAACGCGATGACGCAATACGCCGTCTGGACGACGCTTGCCGCCGCCGGCGTGGGCGCGAACCTGCAACACTACAACCCGCTGCCCGACGCCGCCATCGCCAAAGAATGGAACCTGCCCGAAAGCTGGCTTTTGCGCGCGCAAATGGTTATCGGCGGCATCGAAGCGCCTGCCGGTGAAAAAACCTTCGAACCGGTGGAAAACCGTTTGAAAGTGTTCGGCGCGTGATGCGTGTTGGCAAGTAAAACTGAAAGGCCGTCTGAAACAAGTTTTCAGACGGCCTTTCAGTTTTATTTTAAAGGTCAGGCGGCGATTTTTTCGCACTCTTTAATACAGGCCAGGCAGGATTTGTAGCAGGCTTTGCATTCGGCGTGGTGTCCGGCGTGTACTTTGCAGGCGGCAGAGCATTGTTTGCATGCTTCAAGGCAGACTTTTGCCAATGCGGGAACCAGGCGGGAGTTTTGCGCCGCAAGGTTTTGCAGCGAACCGCACAAGGCCAGCATCTGATTGACCGCGACCGAGCAGTCTTTCATAGACGTATCGCCGTTGCTCAACAAAGCAATGCAGTGCGCCAGGCAGATTTGGCCTGTTTCGACACAGTCTGCCGCAGCCTTGCGTGCCGCTTCGTAGGCTTTGGGTGCGGCGGTAGTAGCAGTATGGACATGGTTGCCGGTGTGGCTGTGATGGTCGTGGGCGCGCGCGAAAGAGGCAGCGGCGGCAAGGGAAACAGCGGCAGTGCCGCCGAGAAATTGACGTCGGTTCATACTTAAATTTTCCTTATTTGGGCCTGTCGGCAATCATTAATCATAATCGGGCAAACCGTTTGCCCTGAGGCGGATTGACAATTTGAAAACGGCAGCCTGCATTTCGATAGATAAAACGGCAACCTTCACGCGTTGGAAACGCAAGAAAATCTTGCTGTGTTTCCACCTTGAAGCTGCCGTTTTCCGCATCAAAATCCGCTGGTTTTTTGTTGTCTGCAAACCTTGGCGAAAATCCTAACACGGGCCGGAACGGCGGGCAATAACCCGAAAGACGAGGGTTTGGGCCGACCGTAAAGTCGAAAAGGCCGTCTGAAAATTTGTTTCGGCTTCGTTGGAGCCGGTATTTTCAGACGGCCTTTGCGTTATTGCCGTTACAAGCCGGGGAACATGCCTTTCATACCCTTGATGCCTTTGGCCATGCGCATGAGTTTCGCCATGCCGCTGCCGCTGAACATTTTCATCATCTGCTGGGACTGTTCGAACTGTTTGAGCAGTTTGTTGACTTCCTGCACGCTCGTACCCGCGCCCGCGGCAATGCGGCGTTTGCGGCTGGCCTTGAGCAGGGCGGGGTTGGCGCGTTCTTTCGGCGTCATGGAATTGATGATGGCTTCGACTTTGCCCATCGCTTTTTCAGCCGTGCCTTCGGGAATCTGCTTGGAAATCTGGCCCAGTTCGCCCGGCATTTTCGACATCAGGCTTTCCAAACCGCCCATATTGCGCATTTGCTGGATTTGTTCTTTAAAATCATTGAGGTCGAAGCCTTTGCCTTTTTGCAGTTTCTTCGCCATTTTGGCGGCGGCTTCTTCGTCTATGCCTTTTTGGACGTCTTCAATCAGGCTCAACACGTCGCCCATGCCGAGGATGCGGCTGGCGATGCGGTCGGGGTGGAAAGGCTCGAGTCCGGTGATTTTTTCGCCGACACCGATAAACTTAATCGGTTTGCCGGTAATCTGGCGCACGGACAATGCCGCACCGCCGCGCGAATCGCCGTCCATTTTGGTCAGGATGACGCCGGTCAGCGGCAGGGCTTCGTTAAACGCCTGCGCCGTGTTCACCGCGTCCTGACCCAGCATGGCATCGACGACGAATAAGGTTTCCACAGGATTGACGGCGGCGTGCAGTGCCTTGATTTCGTTCATCATCTCTTCGTCAATCGCCAAGCGTCCGGCGGTGTCGACCATCAATACGTCGTAAAAATGTTTTTTGGCATAATCAACGGCGGCGGCAGCGATTTCGACAGGCTTCTGGCCGGAATCGGAAGGGAAAAAATCGATGCCGACTTGTTCGGCCAAAAGGCGCAACTGCTCGATGGCGGCGGGTCGGTACACGTCGGCGGAAACGACCAAGACTTTTTTCTTCTGCTCGTTTTTCAGCAGGCGGGCGAGTTTGCCGACGGTGGTGGTTTTACCCGCGCCCTGCAAGCCGGCCATCAGCACGACGGCTGGCGGCGCGACCGACAAATCAAGGGTTTTGTTTTCCTTGCCCATCAGTTCGATTAAGGCTTGGTTGACTACGCCGATAAAGGCTTGGTCGGGCGTCAGGCTGCCGGCCACTTCCTGACCGAGTGCCTTTTCTTTGACGTTGTTGACAAATTCTTTGACGACGCTCAGGGCGACGTCGGCCTCAAGCAGGGCAAGGCGGACTTCGCGCAAGGCTTCTTTAATATTGTCTTCGGTCAGTTTGGCTTGGCCGCGGATGTTTTTGAGGACATTGCTGAAGCGGTTGGTTAAGTTGTCTAACATATTTATCCTTATCGGTATCGGGGACGGTGCGGCAGGGTATGCTGCCACAGCGGGACATTCTTTGATAAAATGAAATTCAGTTTATTTTACACTATATCGTGCGCCGGTTTGAGCCGGACGCGCGCAGAAAGTTGGTTATGCCGATTATTTTGATTTGTCTGATGCTGACCTATGCGGGACTGGGCGCATTCGTCTGGCAACGCCACAGGAAATACGGCAACAAAGCATATCCGCTGAAAGCGGAGCTGGCGGTATTGGGCGTGGCATTGCTGGTGCACGGGGCGGCGCTGCTGATGCCGGTGCTACGGGATAACGTGCTGATTACGGGTTTCGGCTATTCGGTCAGCCTGATTGTGTGGCTGATGCTGATGATGTACTGCTTGGGCAGCTTTTTCTATTGCCTGCGCGGGTTGCAGTTGCTGCTGTATCCTTGTGCGACGGTCGCACTGCTGCTGGGGTGGGTGTTTCCGGGCAAATTCGTCGGCTATCAGATTAACGATTTGCCGTTTATGCTGCATATCGTCTCGTCGCTGCTGGCATACGGGCTGTTCGGGATAGTAACGCTGTTTGCGGTACTGATACTGCTGCTGAACCGCAACTTGCACAGGCGGCGGGCATCGGCCTTATCGAATTTCCTGCCGCCGCTGCTGAGTCTGGAAAAACTGATGTTCCGCGGCATGTTGGCGGGATTCGTGCTGTTGACGTATTCCGTCGTCAGCGGCACGTTTTTTGCCGAAAGCGTGTTCGGCAAGCCGCTGACCTTTACACACAAAACCATGTTCGGCATCCTGTCGTGGCTGATTTACGGCGGGCTGCTGCTGAAACACAGCATGACCGCATGGCGCGGCAAGAAAGCGGCGGTTTGGACGATAATCGGCTTCGTCAGCCTGCTGCTGGCTTATGTGGGCAGTAAGTTTGTGCTGGAGATAGTGCTGCACCGGTAGGGGCGGCGAGATGGTGAGGCCGTCTGAAGGGCTTAACATGGCAATTTCGCAGATTCCGTTTTGCCGTGCGGGTATTCTGACCAAACGAGGGCCGATAGTGTGAGGACGGTACAGGATTTGCCGTAATCCTTATTTAATTGGCGGCGTTGTCAGGACTGAATTAATTGCCGCAGCGAAGAGTGGTTTTGTTTGATGTCGATGATTATCCGGTCGTACTGGTGCATTTTCATCAGTGAGCGCGCAATCAGATACACGGCAAATGCAATCAGGCCGAGGTTGATGAGGCTGACCAACACCAGCAGCGGCCAGACTTCCAATACGTTGTACCATTTCGAAGTTGCAATCAGCGCGCTGAATATCGACAGCGGCAGGGCGAGTACGGCTATGCCGGTGCGCATGATGGCCAAAGCGGTGCGCTTTTCCGCCAGCAGGAGTTGCACTTGGTTGATGCAGAGGATGTCGTTTTGTTGTTCGGAGGTCATGTTCAGACGGCCTTTCCTGTTTTTTGGGTTTTGATGGCAGCCGTCCGTACTGCGATGTGTCGACAGGCCGTCTGAAAATTGTTTTCAGACGGCCTGTCGCTGTTATGGCGCAGGCGGTGCGACGGCTTTCACATAATTCAGCGCGATAAACTGCTTTTCGGGATCAAGCTCGGTGATTTTGAGCAGGACTTGCGATTTGGGCAGCGCGTCGAACGGGATACCGGTGGCGCGGGTTACCAGCGGCAGGCCTTCGATGCGGACGAGGTCTTCTTTGAGGATGGTCGCGGTCAGCTCGTTTGTGCCTTGCTGTTGCAGGTACACGAGGCTCCAGTAGGCTTCCATCTGCCGTTGGAAATCGGCGTAGGCGGCGTAGGCGGTATCGAAATCGCGCAGGGCGGCGAAGAGTTCGGCATCGCTTTGCCGGAAGAGCGGTTCGGCGGAGTCGTCTATCAGGCTGAGGAGTTGTTTTTGGTTGATGTAGTCGGCGGCGCGGCGCAGCGGCGAGGTGAACCAGCCGTAATGCTGTACGCCCATGCCGATGTGCGGCTCGGATTTGGTGCTCATGCGCACTTTTCCGGCAGGTTGGACGCGGAAGAGGCCGGGCAGGTCGTTATCATGGAGCATCTGCGCCCAAGTGCTGTTGGCGAGTATCATCATTTCGCTGACCAGCATGTCGATGGGCGAACCGCGTTCGCGGCGGACGACGGATACGTTGCCTTCTTCATCCAATTCAATGCTGTAATCGTATTGCGGCGCGCGGTCGGGTTCGTATTTGCCGCGCGCTTTTTGCAGGGCGACGGCGAATTGGTGGAACCAAATCAGGTCTTGATGGTGGGCGAACATCATTTCGCCTGCTTCGTCCAAGCCCGCTTCGGCGTTGAAATGCGGCTCGATGGTTTGGATGCGCAGGTTTTCGGCGATGTTGACGGCTTCGATTTTGCAGGTCGGCTCGCCGACGTTGAACTCGCTGTCCACATCGAAATAAATGCTGACGGCAGGACGGTACGCGCCCGCATCAAGGCTGAACGCGGCAATCCAGTTCTCGGGCAGCATGGTGATTTTGCCGCCGGGGAAATAGACCGTGCTCAAGCGTTCCATGATGTTTTTTTCCATTTTGTCGCCTGGTTTAATGGCAAGCGACGGCGCGGCGATGTGGATGCCGACGCGTTTCGTGCCGTTGCCCAAATCGGTCAGGCTTAAAGCATCGTCCACTTCGGTTGTCGATTCGTCGTCGATGGAAAAGGCGGTAACATCGGCTTTGGGCAGGTCGGGCATTTCAGGCAGGGGGAGGTCGGGGAAACCTGTTCCGTTGGGAAAGTATTTGATTTCAAAGCCATCTTGCAGATATTGGGGAATGGACGTAATGCCGCCCGTTTTTTTCGCCAATTCGTAGGCGGAGGTTTTCAGTGCGTCGGCGGCTTTGGTAAAGGCCTTGTAGGTCAGCGACTGCTTGTCGGGCGCGTGCAGGATGGTTTTCAAATCCGCCGCGATTTCAGACGGCATCTCGCCGCGTTTCAAGGCTTCCGCCCAAGTATCGATTTGCGCGTCTTGTTGTTTTTTGCGTTCGATGGCGACAAGCGCCTGTTTCAAAGTTTCTTCAGGCGCGGCTTTGAACACGCCTTTGGCTTTTTTGTAGAAATACATCGGCGCGGCGTAAAGCGCAATCAAAGTCGCCGCCAGCTCGGTTTTGGTCGGCGCATGACCGTAATATTCTTCGGCGATGGCTTCGGCGGAAAATTCTTCTTCGCCGCACACTTCCCACAACAAATCGGTGTCGATGTCCGCCGCCTGCGCCTGCGCGTTCTCCAAAAACGCCGCCATATCGCCGTCGAACTCGGCAAAGACATTATTCGCCTTCACTTTGGTGCGCTTGCCGTGTTGGGTATCGACTTGGTAGGTGGCGTCGTTTTTTTGGACGATGGCGGCGACTTTGAACTGGCCGGACTCTTCGTAAAAGATATTCATGTATTCAGGCAGTGGGGGAGTTTGGAATGGGAGGGATTTTAACAGATTATCACTTTGACGAACGGATATAAGGCCGTCTGAAAAACGTTTTCAGACGGCCTTTTGCAAATGTGTTCCGATTGCGGCGGAAACGGATTTCTCCTCGGATTTGGTGTTCGCGCATTTTGCCCTTGCCGCCGCGGTGTTGACCAAGGTACTGCATGTCGATTTTTTGCTGCTGAAAAATTATGCCGTACTGCTGGATAAAGACCTTGTCGACAAAATCGGCAAAGCCAAACAAACCGCTTTGTGAGGGTTGGCGGGATTGATTGTTACGGGCGCGGTGCTGGTGGTTTACGGCATGGTGACCAGCCAAGGCTATCTCAACGATCCCAAACTGTGGGTGAAATTTATCTGCGTGGCGGTGCTGATGGCCAACGGCTATCTGGTGCACCTTTTAGGGCGTCATGTTAAGGAGCAAACCGTGCTGGCCGATTTTTCCTATGGGATTTCCGTGCTGATTTCGATTGTAGGGGCGGTCAGCTCGTCAAGCTGGATTTTCGCCTGCTGGCTGGGTATCGCCCGCGCATGGAACAAAGTCATGCCGTTTTAAAATGCCTGATGGAAGTATTGCGTTTCAGACGGCCTCTGAACATTCGAACCAAATCAGTTACAATCCTTTCCGAACCAACCATAAAGGAAAATCTGTGAGCCTGCTCAAAAAACTGCCCAAACCCATGTTGCCCGATGAGACGCGCCGCGAGATTCAGGCGCGGGAGTCGTATCATGTTTTGAAGATTATTTCGGAATTTGTCGAAGCGGGCGAAGAGCTGCGCGCCATTCAACCTGCGGTCAGCATTTACGGCAGTGCGCGCACGCCGGAGAATCATCCCGACTATGAATTTACGCTGCGGCTGGCGCGCAAGCTGTCGGATGCGGGTTTTTCCGTGATTTCCGGCGGCGGACCGGGGATTATGGAGGCGGCGAACAAGGGCGCGTTTGCAGGTGCAAGCCCTGCGGTCGGGCTGAATATCGTATTGCCGCACGAACAAAAAGCAAATCCGTATCAGGATTTGTCCATCAAATTCCAACACTTCTTCCCGCGAAAAGTGATGTTTGTGAAACACGCGGTGGCGTATGTCGTCATGCCCGGCGGTTTCGGTACGCTGGACGAACTGTTTGAAAGCCTGACGCTGGTGCAGACGGGCAAGACGCCCAACCGCCCGATTATTTTGGTGGGCAGGGATTTTTGGTCGGGATTATTGGGCTGGATACGCAAAGAGCTGCTCGGACGCGGCCTGATCGCGGCGGCAGACATGGATTTAATCCGCCTGATTGACGACGAAGACAAAATCATCGAAGAAATTTTCGCTCATTATGAAAACCGGCTGGAAACGTTGGGCGAATTGGGGGCGGATACTTGGTCGCTGGGTTTGTAGGTGGTGCACTGCCGTTACCGTTTCATATCGGAGGGCGCAGGCCGTCTGAAAAGGGTTTCAGACGGCCTTTGGTTTCGTTGTGTACGGAATATCGGCGAAACCGCCGTCAAACGATAATCTCCGCCTTCGCCTTGCCCGTACTATTCCGAAAGTAGGAAAGGACTTGCGGATGCAGTGCGACAAAAGGACTAGCCTGATGCTCATTAAGCATCAGGTGTAAACATAAATGAGAATCGTTATCGAAAAGTTATTGAATTTATTGGCTTTTTTTGTGCTTTTTTCATGCCTCGAACTTCAAATAGTTTTTGAAGTTCGTTAAAATAAGACAGAATCTTTAGCGGTATTTATTGTTAAAAAATCAGGTACAAACCATGTTGGCCAGTTACTTTCCCGTCCTCGTATTCATCCTCGTCGGCCTTGCGGCCGGCGTGCTGTTTATCCTGCTCGGCACGATTTTAGGTCCGAAACGCCACTACGCCGAAAAAGACGCGGCTTACGAATGTGGTTTCGAAGCCTTTGAAAACGCCAGGATGAAGTTTGACGTGCGTTATTATCTCGTCGCCATCCTGTTCATCCTCTTCGATTTGGAGGTTGCGTTTATGCTGCCGTGGGCGGTGGTGTTCAAAGATTTGGGCGCATACGGCTTCTGGTCTATGCTGGTGTTTATCGTCGTTCTGACGGTAGGCTTTGTTTACGAATGGAAAAAAGGTGCGCTGGAATGGGAATAGAAGGCGTTTTGAAAAAAGGTTTCATCACCACCAGCGCGGATACGGTGCTGAACTATATGCGTACCGGTTCGCTGTGGCCGGTTACTTTCGGTTTGGCCTGCTGCGCCGTGGAAATGATGCACGCGGGTATGGCGCGTTACGACCTTGACCGTTTCGGCATTATTTTCCGTCCGTCTCCCCGTCAGGCCGACCTGATGATTGTGGCGGGTACGCTGACTAACAAAATGGCGCCCGCCCTTCGCCGGGTGTACGACCAGCTTGCCGAGCCGCGTTGGGTATTGTCTATGGGTTCGTGTGCCAACGGCGGCGGCTACTATCATTATTCTTATTCCGTCGTGCGCGGTGCCGACCGTGTTGTGCCGGTAGACGTTTATGTGCCGGGTTGCCCGCCGACTGCGGAAGCCCTGATTTACGGCCTGATGCAGCTCCAACAAAAAATCAAGCGCACTTCTACCATCGCGCGGGACGAGTAGGGTAGGGAACGATATGGCAAGCATTCAAAACTTATACGAAACCGCCGACCGCGTTTTGGGCAATCAGGCAAGCAAAGTCATTTCCGCTTTGGGCGAGATTACCGTCGAGTGTCTGCCCGAACACTATATTTCAGTGATGACCACGTTGCGCGACCATGAAGAACTGCATTTCGAGCTTTTGGTCGATTTGTGCGGCGTCGATTACAGCACTTACAAAAACGAAGCATGGCAGGGCAAACGTTTCGCCGTTGTTAGCCAGCTTCTTTCTGTTAAAAACAATCAGCGCATCCGCGTGCGCGTCTGGGTTTCAGACGACGATTTCCCCGTGGTCGAATCCGTGGTTCCCGTTTACAACAGCGCGGATTGGTACGAGCGCGAAGCCTTCGATTTGTACGGCATCATGTTCAACAACCATCCCGACCTGCGCCGCATCCTGACCGATTACGGCTTCGTCGGACATCCGTTCCGCAAAGACTTCCCGATTTCCGGCTATGTGGAAATGCGTTACGACGAAGAACAAAAACGCGTGATTTACCAACCTGTTACCATCGAGCCGCGCGAAATCACGCCGCGTATCGTCCGTGAGGAGAACTACGGTGGCCAATAAATTAAGAAACTACACCATCAACTTCGGCCCGCAACACCCTGCGGCGCACGGCGTATTGCGCATGATTTTGGAGCTGGACGGCGAACAAATCGTCCGTGCCGACCCGCATATCGGCCTCCTGCATCGCGGTACCGAAAAGCTGGCGGAAACCAAAACCTATCTGCAAGCCCTGCCCTATATGGACCGCTTGGACTACGTTTCCATGATGGTCAACGAACAGGCATATTGCTTGGCGGTAGAAAAACTCGCCGGTATTGACGTGCCTATCCGCGCCCAATACATCCGTGTCATGTTCGCCGAAGTAACGCGTATCCTCAATCACCTGATGGGCATCGGTTCGCACGCCTTCGACATCGGCGCGATGACCGCCATCCTCTACGCCTTCCGCGACCGCGAAGAACTGATGGACTTGTACGAAGCCGTGTCCGGCGCGCGTATGCACGCCGCCTACTTCCGTCCCGGCGGCGTTTACCGCGACCTGCCCGACTTTATGCCCAAATACGAGAGCAGCAAATTCCGCAACGCCAAAGTATTGAAGCAGCTCAACGAATCCCGCGAAGGCACCATGCTCGATTTTATCGACGCCTTCTGTGAACGCTTCCCCAAAAACATCGACACACTCGAAACCCTCCTAACCGACAACCGCATCTGGAAACAGCGTACCGTCGGCATCGGCGTCGTCTCCCCCGAGCGCGCCATGCAAAAAGGCTTTACCGGCGTGATGCTGCGCGGTTCGGGCGTGGAATGGGACGTGCGTAAGAAACAGCCGTATGAAGTGTACGACCAAATGGATTTCGATATTCCCGTCGGCGTTAACGGCGACTGCTACGACCGCTATCTCTGCCGTATGGAAGAAATGCGTCAATCCGTACGCATCATCAAACAATGCGCCGACTGGCTGCGCGTCAATCCCGGCCCGGTCATCACCACAAACCACAAATTCGCTCCGCCCAAACGTACCGAAATGAAAACAGGTATGGAAGACCTGATTCACCATTTCAAACTCTTCACCGAGGGTATGCACGTTCCCGAGGGCGAAACCTATACCGCTGTCGAACACCCGAAAGGCGAGTTCGGCGTTTACATCATTTCAGACGGCGCAAACAAACCCTACCGCCTGAAAATCCGCGCACCCGGCTTCGCCCACCTGCAAGGCATGGACGAAATGGCAAAAGGTCACATGCTGGCCGACGTCGTTGCCATCATCGGTACGCAGGACATCGTATTCGGGGAAGTAGATAGATAAGCTGCAAAAAACAGCCTGCACTGTTCAGGCTGCCTGAAAGCTGGGCAAATAAATACGAGGAATATTAGAAATGAATTTTTGGCATATGCAGATGCACCCAACTGATGAAATTGAGTTCTCTGAGAACATTGATTGGATTTTAGAGCAAAAAAAAATTATTGGGCTAGGGCAATGGGAAGGCGGAGAAAAACAAATTAACCGTTTTATCAATGAAATTCAGGTCAATGACATTGTTGCAATAAAACGCGGGGGAGAGCTGATTGCGCTTGTCCAAGTTACGGGTGGGGCATATAAAGTTACTAACGATACTAATTCTGGTACGGGTTGGATTGTGAATCGCCGTCCTATTCGTGTTTTAGATTGGGCGATTGAACCGAAAACATTGAAAGATGTGCGCGGCACATTAAAACGTTGTAAGAACGATGATGTGGAAACTACTCAAACCATTAAACAATGGTATGAAGCCGTAGTGAAATCATTTGCAAAACGAAGAGTGGATTTAACCGTTTAAATTAGTCTTCAGGCTGCCTGGAACCCGCCCATCATTTTATCGAGAATAAAACCATGTTATCCGCACAATCGTTGCAACAAATCGACATCGAGTTGGCGAAATATCCCGTCGACCAACGCCGTTCCGCCATCATGGGCGCGTTGCGTATCGCCCAAACCGAAAAAGGCTGGCTCGCCCCCGAAACCATCGCCTTTGTTGCCGACTACATCGGCATCACGCCGGCGCAGGCATATGAAGTCGCCACTTTCTACAATATGTACGACCTTGAGCCGGTCGGCAAATACAAACTGACCGTCTGCACCAACCTTCCCTGCGCCCTGCGCGGCGGCATGGATACCGGCGAATACCTGAAGAAAAAACTCGGTATCGGCTATGGCGAAACCACGCCCGACGGCAAATTTACCCTCGTCGAAGGCGAGTGCATGGGCGCATGCGGCGACGCTCCGGTTATGCTGGTAAACAATCACAGCATGTGCAGCTTTATGACCGAAGAAGCGATTGAGAAGAAACTGGCGGAGTTGGAGTAGGTCGTCTGAAAAGTAAAGAAAGTAGTTTGGGGTTGAACCCAACAAAAACGAATTAAAGGTCGTCTGAAAATGTTAGGTTTTCAATCTAACTGAAAACATATCAGACAATTTTGAAAATCATCTAAAGATAAAAGGATGTGGGAAAATGAAATTTTGGCATATGCAAATGCACCCAACAGGTGAAATTAGATTTTCTAAAAATATTGATTGGATTTTAGAGCATAAAAAAATTATTGGATTGGGACAATGGAAAGAAGGACAGGATCAAATTGACCAATTTATTAACGATATTAAGGTTAATGATGTTGTCGCTTTAAAGAGAGGTTCGGAATTGATTGCACTTGTTCAAGTTACTGGTGGAGCATATCAAGTTACAGATGATACAAATCCTGAAACTTCTTGGATAGTTAATCGCCGCCCTGTTCGTATTTTGGATTGGGCGATTGAAAAACGGACTCTGCCACAACCGCGTGGCACATTAAATCCTTGTGTAAGTAATGATGCAGAAACAACAAAGATTATTAAGCAATGGTATCAAGATGTACTAAAATCATTTGAAAAACGTAAGTTAGATTTTACTGTCTAGGTTGGCAAGGTAAGTTAGACCGAGACTCAATAAAAATGACCAAAGGTCGTCTGAAAACAAAGCCCTACACAAACCGTCATACAGACACAAACCTAAAGCAAGCTGCTAAAGCGCAGCCGCAACCGATACGAAAACGAACAGGCACACCAAAATGGCTATTTACCAATCAGGCGTGATTTTTGACCAAGTGGATACCGCCAATCCCGACTGCTGGACATTGGACGAATACGTCAAACGCGGCGGTTACAGCGCGCTGCGTAGAATCCTGTCCGAAAACATCTCGCAAACCGATGTGATTGACGAAGTCAAAACCTCCGGTCTGCGCGGGCGAGGCGGTGCGGGCTTCCCGACAGGCTTGAAATGGAGCTTTATGCCCCGTTCCTTCCCCGGTGAAAAATACGTCGTCTGCAACACAGACGAAGGCGAACCGGGTACGTTCAAAGACCGCGACATCATCATGTTCAACCCTCATGCCCTGATTGAAGGCATGATTATCGCCGGTTACGCGATGGGCGCGAAAGCGGGCTACAACTACATTCACGGCGAAATTTTCGAAGGTTATCAACGTTTTGAAGCTGCACTCGACCAAGCGCGCGCCGCAGGTTTTTTGGGTAAAAATATTTTAGGTTCGGACTTCGAATTCGAACTCTTCGCCCACCACGGCTACGGCGCATACATTTGTGGCGAAGAAACCGCATTGCTCGAATCGCTGGAAGGCAAAAAAGGCCAGCCGCGCTTCAAACCGCCGTTCCCCGCCTCGTTCGGCCTGTACGGCAAGCCGACCACCATCAACAATACCGAAACCTTCGCTTCCGTGCCGTTTATCGTCCGCGACGGCGGTCAGGCGTTTGCCGACAAAGGTATTCCGAATGCCGGCGGTACTAAACTGTTCTGCATCTCCGGCCATGTCGAACGTCCGGGCAATTATGAAGTGCCATTAGGCACGCCGTTTGCCGAAATCCTGAAAATGGCGGGCGGTATGCGCGGCGGCAAAAAACTTAAAGCCGTTATCCCCGGCGGTTCGTCCGCGCCCGTATTGCCTGCCGACATTATGATGCAGACCAATATGGACTACGACTCGATTTCCAAAGCCGGCTCGATGCTCGGTTCCGGCGCGATTATCGTGATGGACGAAGACGTGTGCATGGTTAAAGCCCTTGAGCGCCTGAGCTATTTCTACTACGACGAATCCTGCGGCCAATGCACCCCCTGCCGCGAAGGCACCGGCTGGCTCTACCGCATCGTCCACCGCATCGTAGAAGGCAAAGGCCGCATGGAAGACTTGGATTTGCTCGATTCCGTCGGCAACCAAATGGCAGGCCGCACCATCTGCGCCCTCGCCGACGCCGCCGTCTTCCCCGTCCGCAGCTTTACCAAGCATTTCCGTGATGAGTTTGTGCATTACATTGAACACGGCGGGCCGATGAAACCGAATAAGTGGTGTTGAGGTTTCAGACGACCTGCGTATCGGTGGTGTTTGGGATTCTCACCAGCAAATTAATTCCCTCTCCCGCTTGCGGGGGAGGGTTAGGGTGGGGGTGGTACTTGGAATATTTTGAAACAGATTTTTATACGGGCAAGATTCAGACGGCCTCCGTATAGGTCGTCTGAAAAAGGTTGAGGCCAACTCGGCTATGCGGTACAGCACAAGAAATACGGCATTAAAACAGAATGTCCGTAATCTGAAGCAGAATATGACTTTGGCCGAGCAGAAATTGTGGGATCACTTGCGCGGTAAACGGTTAAACGGAATAAAATTCCGACGCCAACAGACAATAGGCGGATACATCGTCGATTTTGTCAGTATGGAGCATCGTTTGATTATTGAATTGGACGGCGGACAACATTCGGAACAGATTGAGTATGACGAGCGGCGGACGGCGTTTTTGAATGCTCAAGGTTATCGGGTGTTGCGATTTTGGAATAATGAAGTTTTGCAGCAAACTGAAGCAGTACTGGAAAAGATTATCGAAATGTGCGGTGAGAAATAAGACGGCCGCAATGTTGCAAAGCCACCCCCATCCTAGCCTTCCCCCGCCGGACGGGGGAAGGGACAGACAGTAGCAGATTTGAATGTTTCGGGTTTATTCCTGAGATTCAAGTAAACATAAAACATGATATTGAAAGACGTGACGGCAGCATCTGCTACTTTATGTTCTGACAGAAACCTGTTTCTTTTCTCGTCAGGCGGGAGAGGGTGGGAGGATAGGTTGTACTAGAATTTGGATTTTTCAAAATTAAGAAACCCCTCCTAAAAATAAACAAGCAATAAACTTATACTTTAAAGGCCGTCTGAAACCCATTTTTCAGACGACCTCCATAAAAGATTATTTATCAAATACCCGTAACTAGGAACGAACCATGTTACAAATCGAAATCGACGGCAAACAGGTATCTGTGGAGCAGGGCGCGACGGTGATTGAGGCCGCGCACAAGCTCGGTACTTATATTCCGCATTTCTGTTACCACAAAAAGCTCTCCATCGCCGCCAACTGCCGTATGTGTCTGGTGGACGTGGAAAAAGCCCCCAAACCGCTGCCCGCCTGCGCCACGCCGGTAACGGACGGCATGATTGTACGTACGCATTCGGCAAAAGCCCGCGAGGCGCAGGAAGGCGTGATGGAGTTCCTGCTCATCAACCATCCGCTCGACTGTCCGACCTGCGACCAAGGCGGCGAGTGCCAGTTGCAGGATTTGGCGGTGGGCTACGGTAAAACCACCAGCCGCTACACTGAAGAAAAACGTTCCGTCGTCGGCAAAGACATGGGGCCTTTGGTTTCCGCCGAGGAAATGAGCCGCTGTATCCACTGCACCCGCTGCGTACGTTTCACCGAAGAAATCGCCGGCTTGCAGGAAATTGCGATGGCCAATCGCGGCGAACACTCCGAAATCATGCCCTTTATCGGCAAAGCGGTGGAAACCGAACTGTCGGGCAACGTCATCGATTTGTGTCCTGTCGGCGCATTGACCAGCAAACCGTTCCGCTTCAACGCGCGTACTTGGGAATTGAACCGCCGCAAATCCGTTTCCGCCCATGACGCTTTGGGCAGCAACCTGATTGTGCAAACCAAAGACCATACCGTCCGCCGCGTGCTGCCGCTGGAAAACGAAGCGATTAACGAATGCTGGCTGTCCGACCGCGACCGTTTCGCCTACGAAGGCCTGTATCACGAAAGCCGTCTGAAAAACCCGAAAATCAAACAGGGCGGCGAATGGATGGACGTGGATTGGAAAACTGCGCTGGAATATGTCCGCAGCGCGATTGACTGTATCGCCAAAGACGGCAACCAAAACCAAGTCGGCATTTGGGCGAACCCGATGAATACGGTCGAAGAGCTGTATTTGGCGAAGAAACTTGCCGACGGCTTGGGCGTTAAAAATTTCGCCACCCGCCTGCGCCAACAGGACAAACGTCTTTCAGACGACCTCAATGGTGCGCAATGGTTGGGACAAAGTATCGAATCGCTGGCGGACAACGAAGCCGTACTGGTAGTCGGTGCGAACCTGCGCAAAGAACAGCCGCTTCTGACCGCCCGCCTGCGTCGCGCTGCTAAAGAGCGCATGGCCTTGAGCGTGTTGGCAAGCAGCAAGGAAGAGTTGTTTATGCCGCTTCTGGCTCAGGAAGCGGTGCATCCCGACGAGTGGGCAGGTCGTCTGAAAAACCTGTCTGCCGATGCGGAAAACGCGATTACCGCGAGCCTGAAAAACGCTGAAAAAGCAGCGGTGATTTTGGGCGCGGAAGTGCAAAACCATCCCGATTACGCTGCGATTTACGCCGCCGCACAAGAGCTGGCGGACGCAACCGGCGCGGTACTGGGTATTTTGCCGCAGGCTGCCAACAGCGTCGGTGCGGACGTATTGGGTGTGAACTCGGGCGAGAGCGTTGCCGAAATGGCAAACGCGCCGAAACAGGCAGTCTTGCTGCTCAACGTCGAGCCGGAAATCGATACGGCAGACGGCGCAAAAGCCGTGGCCGCGTTGAAACAGGCGAAAAGCGTGATGGCGTTTACGCCGTTTGTCAGCGAAACGCTGCTGGACGTGTGCGACGTATTGTTGCCGATTGCGCCGTTTACCGAAACATCGGGTAGCTTCATCAATATGGAAGGCCGTCTGCAATCTTTCCACGGCGTGGTACAAGGCTTCGGCGATTCGCGTCCGCTGTGGAAAGTGTTGCGCGTATTGGGCAACCTGTTTGACCTGCAAGGTTTTGAATACCACGATACCGCCGCGATTCTGAAAGATGCGTTGGACGTGGAAAGCCTGCCGTCCAAACTAAACAACCGCGCCGCTTCGACTCAAAAAGATTTTCAGACGACCTCAAACCGCCTCGTGCGCGTAGGCGGAGTCGGTATTTATCACACCGATGCCATCGTGCGCCGTTCCGCGCCGTTGCAAGCAACCAGCCATGCCGCCGTGCCCACCGCGCGAGTGAATCCGAACACATTGGCGCGCTTAGGTCTGCAAGACGGACAAAACGCTGTTGCCAAGCAAAACGGCGCAGGCGTGTCCGTGGTGGTCAAAGCCGATGCCGGACTGCCTGAAAACGTGGTGCATCTGCCGCTGCATACCGAAAATGCCGCGCTGGGTGCGTTGATGGACACTATTGAACTGGCGGGAGCTTGATTATGCAGGAATGGTTCCAAAACCTCTTTGCCGCAACGCTCGGTCTGGGCGATTTGGGTATCACCGTGGGCTTGGTGGTGTCCGTCATCGTCAAAATCGTGATTATCCTGATTCCGCTGATTCTGACCGTCGCCTACCTGACTTATTTCGAACGTAAAGTCATTGGCTTCATGCAGCTTCGCGTCGGCCCGAATGTAACCGGTCCGTGGGGTCTGATTCAGCCGTTTGCCGACGTGTTCAAACTCTTGTTTAAAGAAGTTACCCGTCCGAAGCTGTCAAACAAAGCCCTGTTCTACATCGGCCCGATTATGTCGCTCGCCCCGTCTTTCGCGGCGTGGGCGGTGATTCCGTTCAACGAAGAATGGGTGCTGACCAATATCAATATCGGCCTTTTGTACATCCTGATGATTACCTCGCTGTCGGTTTACGGCGTGATTATCGCGGGCTGGGCTTCCAACTCCAAATATTCGTTCTTGGGCGCAATGCGTGCCTCCGCGCAAAGTATTTCTTACGAGATTGCCATGAGCGCCGCGCTGGTGTGCGTCGTGATGGTGTCGGGCAGCATGAACTTCTCCGACATCGTTGCCGCGCAGGCAAAAGGCATCGCGGGCGGTTCCGTGTTCTCGTGGAACTGGCTGCCGCTGTTCCCCATCTTCATCGTCTATCTGATTTCCGCCGTTGCCGAAACCAACCGCGCGCCGTTTGACGTAGCAGAGGGCGAATCCGAAATCGTTGCCGGACACCACGTCGAATATTCCGGCTTCGCGTTCGCGCTGTTCTTCCTCGCCGAATACATTTTCATGATCCTGATTGCCGCGCTGACATCGCTGATGTTCCTCGGCGGCTGGCTGTCCCCGTTCCCGCAAAGCTGGGGCATTGTCGGCACACCTTCCGCATTCTGGATGTTTGTGAAAATGGCGGCTGTGCTGTACTGGTATCTGTGGATTCGTGCAACCTTCCCGCGTTACCGCTACGACCAAATCATGCGCTTGGGTTGGAAAGTGCTGATTCCCATCGGCTTCGCCTATATCGTGATTTTGGGTCTGTGGATGATTTCGCCGCTGAATTTGTGGAAATAAGTTTCAGACGGCATCTTGAGGCCGTCTGAAAAAGCGATGTCCGTATAACTAGAGGGCAATAGGGAATAAAAATTGAATGACAAAAGAAAAAAAGATTGCAGCTTTAAGCATATTGGTTGGGTTGATAGTTCCTTGCATATCGGTAGGTTACGTTACCACTCCGTCCAATATAAATGAGATTTTATTGCTCTCCCTCAACATTTTGCTCTTTTGGTGCGGATTGTTATTATCTTGCGTGCTTTATATGCGTATACGAGGTTTTGCGGTAGCCGGTTCCGCCTTTGCTATAACAGCAGTCCATATTTATTTCGCCTGCAAAATAGGTTCTTTGGGTGATCCGAAGGCCGGGGCTCTATGGTGGATGTATTTTGCTTGGTGTACGGTATCTTTTGTGGTATCTATCTTTTGGGTATGGACAAAACCTAAAATCTTTACACAATCTGCGCTATGGTCATTTGTTCTGAGTGCAGTTACATCGTTGTTGGGTATTTTTTTGTTGTTTTGATAAGTAATTAAGAGAAACAGGGAATAAGATGAAGAAATGGCTGCTGGGATTGTGTTTGCTGTTCGGGTTGGCAACGTTGTCGGTATGTTCCTTTTCAGACGGCCTCTTGATCGGGAAAACCCAAAGAGAGCTACAAGACGCAGTCTTTTCGGACAAGGGCAGGGTGGAAGTGCCGGAGGATTCCTACAAGATCGGCACATTGGGCGGCAGGAAGGTTAGGATGTCTTCCTATCAGGTTCAGGATGTTTCCTATACTGATACGCCGACGGCGTTTTCAAAAGACTGGGAGACATACAAAGCCCCGCCGAGGACGTATGATTCGGTGTTGACGGGATTTGACTTTTACCTGAATTACGAAACGGGCGTTATCCGCGATATACGCCATGATGACGGTTTTTACGATGAATTGAAGGCTTCAGGGAGACCGTGGGTATTAGTTGGAGTGGGCAATAATCTGAATCCTATGGATGCGCCTCTCCCCGATAAGTTTGACCGTTTGTTGGCAACACGTTTAAGAACAACTAATCCTCCATACAGGCGGTATGTCAGGTTGCCGGATGGAGATCTTTACGGTTTGGAACAGTATCGAGTTTTAGGTATTAATCCTGAGACAGGGATACCGTATCGGAACGAACCGGGGAATAATGAAGATGATATATTCATTAGTCGAGGTAAGGACGGTCGTGTACTCAGTTATATTGCATGTGCTACAAACACTGATGTACCCAATCCGCCTTGTTCTCATGATGTTATGTTTAGGGAAAAGGGATTGGATATTGCCTTAGGTATGCTTTATAGCCGCCACCGCTTATATGATTGGCGAAAAATAGAGGAACAGGCGGGAAAAGCAGTTTTGGCTTTTGCGGAAGCTGCCGATAAAGATATAAAGGCAGATGCCCATCGTAAAACAACAGGAGGCAAAAAATGAGACCGCTGACGCAGCAAGATATTGACCGTTACAAAAACGACATCAAGCAGAACCATATCCAAGGCGTTGTCCGAACCTATTCCGACTTGTTGTCCAAAGGCTACAACTATGCCGGCTGGGCGAAAGGCGTGGCGGAAGCGGAGGGCATGACTTGGGGCAGCCTGCCGAAAGGGGAGACGACGGGTCGGGCAGCGGTGATGTTTATGAAGGATTCTTCGGGGCAAACGTTTTCCGAACAAAAATTGAATCGGATTCGTGTGGGGATGGCGGAAGGCTATCTGAATTTTTTGGAAAGCCGATTGGGTGAACCTCCCCGAGATGTTAATTTTAAGGAAATGCGCAGATTCCACGAAAAAGTATTTGAGAAAAACGGTTTGTCCATCGACAACTGGACGCTGGAAACTCCGATGAAGCTGATAGGGAAGTACGAAGGGGAGCGGAGGCAGGAAGAAATCTGGCAGAAACTGTTGGCGACGCGTGGCAGCGGTATAGGCGCGCTGACCGAAAGTGCAACGTTGTATCAGGCGGTGGAAGATTATGCGCAAGGGCATATCTATTTCGATAAGAAGGGGGGGCGGATAGAGAATACGAAGGTAGAAGACAATGACGGTACCCCTGTGATGACGGTCAATGTTCGGCGAATCAGTGAAGCCGACCGTATGGAAGCTACAAAGTGGATTCGCAATGTCAGCAGGTTCAAGCCCTTGCTGTTTTCGGAAGCGGAGCAGGCGCAGGAAATGCAATACACGGCGGCTGCCAAACAAGACGATTTCCTGTCCGCCACCAACGATCTGATAGCCCGCCTGAAATCGGGCGACCAAACCGCCCTGTCGGATTTTATGGGTAGGGACGATGTACGGCAGATACAGAGGGAATCCGCCATGACGGCGCAGGCATTCCTTAGCCGCAATCCGGGATACGGGGAAGAGATGCTGCCGAACCGTTTTCAAAGGTTGGAGATGGAGGATATGTCTGACCGTTTTCGGAATCTGTACAAAGACAGTAGGGAGCAGCTTGCCGGATATTATCAGGAACAAGGTATCCGCTACCGCGAAGAGGCATTGGACAATACGGCTGCGGCATTGGCTGCGGCAGGCTGCCGCAGCAGGATGAAATGCGTTTCGATGATTTCCGTCGCGGACGGGCAAGTCAACATCGGCGACGAATCCTTCCCCGATTTCAGGACGGCATCGGTAAATGCGCGGAATGCTTCGCTGACGGGGATGCAGGAGAGTATGGAATCGGCTCAGCGGACAGAGCGGGAGTTTGAAGAACAGGCAAGACAGCGCGAAATGGAAAGGATGGCGCAGAGCCACTCGCGCGGTATGAGCATAGGCTGACGGGTTTAAGGTTTCAGACGGCCTGTCGAGACAGAAAAGATAACAAAGTTATTCGGAACATTCGGAAAAGTGATGGACGAACGGCAATTACAGCAATTAATCATCAATATTTCGGCACTACATCAGGAGCTTCAGAAGCAGAGTACCGAAGCCTTGTCATTGCAGGCGCAGGGTATCAGAAGGTTGGAAGAGGGGCTGTCGGAAGTCAATCGGTTGGTTGCCGATGAGGTTTCTAATCAGATGGCTGCCGTGTCGGGTGACTTGCGGCGCAATATCAAGAAAGGCAGTCAGGAAGGATTGGATGATTTGAGGGCGGAAATTGATGATGTGAAAAAGCATATGGAAGATTTTGCAGGTTTTTCCGCCGTCGCCCAAAATCGTTTGGATGTCGCCAGCCGTTCGGTATTGTTGAGAATCGGGTACCTTGCCGCTGCTGCATTGGTCTGCGTTATTGGTGTTTCCCTATGGCAGGGTTGGTATTACGGACAGGTTGTCCGTGAGAAAAAAGCCAGCGTGGAAAATCTGGAATTACTCGGACAGGCGGATATTATCAAATGCGGAGAACGGTTATGCGCCAAAATGGCGAAAAATACACCTGCCGAATACCGTAAGCAGGGATATGTTTTAATCGAATTCAAATAAAGGATGACTTGCAAATAGCAGGTCGTCTGAAAATAAAAACCATGTAAAGGAATGCAGCATGGCAAACCTAGTAAAAACCTTTCTTTTGGGCGAGTTGGTAAAAGGCATGGGCGTAACGCTCAAAAACTTTTTCGCCCGCAAAGACACGATTTATTTCCCCGAAGAGAAAACGCCGCAATCCGTGCGTTTCCGCGGCCTGCACGCGCAACGCCGTTATCCGAACGGCGAGGAACGCTGCATCGCGTGTAAATTGTGCGAGGCGGTGTGTCCGGCAATGGCGATCAACATCGAATCGGAAGAACGCGAAGACGGCACGCGCCGCACCAAGCGTTACGACATCGACCTGACCAAGTGCATCTTCTGCGGCTTCTGCGAAGAGGCCTGTCCGACCGATGCGATTGTGGAAACGCATATTTTTGAATACCACGGCGAGAAAAAAGGCGACTTGCACATGACCAAGCCGATCCTCTTGGCAATCGGCGACAAATACGAAGCCGAAATCGCCAAACGCAAAGCCGCTGACGCGCCGTACCGTTAAGGAGCAGACGAATGACTTTTTCCGCGATTCTGTTCTATATCCTTGCCGCCATCGTGCTATACGGCGCGCTGCGTACCGTTACCGCGAAAAACCCTGTCCACGCCGCTTTGCATCTGGTGCTGACCTTCTGCGTGAGCGCGATGATTTGGATGCTGATGCAGGCGGAGTTTTTGGGCGTTACGCTGGTGGTCGTGTATGTCGGCGCTGTGATGGTGCTGTTCCTGTTCGTCGTGATGATGCT
Source organism: Neisseria oralis (assembly GCF_045062685.1). NCBI lineage: Bacteria > Pseudomonadati > Pseudomonadota > Betaproteobacteria > Neisseriales > Neisseriaceae > Neisseria > Neisseria oralis. The sequence continues at coordinate 65,153 of NZ_JBJGEB010000008.1, read as the reverse complement.
GAATATCGACATCGAGGAAATGCGCGCCGGTTTCTGGCGTCATGCGCCTGTTGCCGGTGTGGTCGGTACGCTGTTGGCGGTTGCGCTGATTCTGATTCTGGTCAACCCGAAAACCGACCTTGCTGCATTTGGTTTGATGAAAGACATTCCAGCCGATTACAACAACATCCGCGATTTGGGCAGCCGTATTTATACCGATTATCTGCTGCCGTTCGAACTGGCGGCGGTATTGCTGCTGTTGGGTATGGTGGCGGCGATTGCGCTGGTTCACCGCAAAACCACCAATCCGAAACGCATGGATCCTGCCGACCAAGTTAAAGTGCGCGCCGACCAAGGCCGTATGCGCTTGGTGAAAATGGAAGCCGTGAAACCGCAAACCGAATCTGCGGAAGAAAACGAAGTTTCAGACGACCTCAAGCCGAAAGAGGAGGGCAAAGCATGATTACCTTGACGCATTATTTGGTATTGGGCGCGCTCCTGTTCGGTATCAGCGCGATGGGCATCTTTATGAACCGCAAAAACGTGCTGGTCTTGCTGATGTCGATCGAGCTGATGCTTTTGGCGGTGAACTTCAACTTTATCGCCTTCTCGCAGCATCTGGGCGATACCGCCGGACAGATTTTTGTATTTTTCGTACTGACCGTCGCCGCTGCCGAATCCGCCATCGGTCTGGCGATTATGGTGCTGGTGTACCGTAACCGACAAACGATTAATGTTGCCGATTTGGACGAGTTGAAAGGGTAATAAAGGTAGGTTTGGTCGAGGCCCGACAAGGCGCCGATGCCGTCTGAAAACCCGATAGGAAAACGATGAAATCCATAGACGAACAAAGCCTGCACAATGCCTGCCGCCTGTTTGAAAGCGGCGACATCGACCGTATCGAAGTCGGTACCACCGCGGGCCTGCAACAGATTCACCGTTACCTGTTCGGCGGCTTATATGATTTTGCGGGTCAAATCAGGGAAGACAACATTTCCAAAGGCGGTTTCCGTTTTGCCAACGCCATGTATTTAAAAGAGGCTTTGGTTAAAATCGAGCAGATGCCTGAGCGGACTTTTGAAGAAATCATCGCCAAATATGTTGAAATGAACATTGCTCATCCGTTTTTGGAGGGTAATGGCAGAAGCACCCGCATCTGGCTGGACTTGGTGCTGAAGAAAAACCTGAAAAAAGTCGTAAACTGGCAAAATGTAAGCAAAACTCTGTATTTGCAGGCGATGGAACGCAGCCCCGTCAACGATTTAGAACTGCGCTTTCTATTGAAGGACAACCTGACCGACGATGTGGACAACCGCGAAATCATCTTTAAAGGAATCGAGCAGTCGTATTATTACGAAGGGTATAAGAAAGGGTAAAGGTCGTCTGAAAAACGGCTTCAGACGACCTTAAGCGGTAGGTCGGATACTTGTATCCGACATTTTGGGGAAACAGGCAGATTTGTCGGATTCGAGAATCCGACCTACGAGACTGAAATATTGAAAGAAGAATGATGGATAAAAATCAGTTAGAACAAGAATTTCATAAAGCCATGTTAAATATTTATCAGGAGGCTTTGAATTTGCCGCAACCTTACAAGGCGACACGATTTTTACAAATTGTAAATGAATTTGGTGGTAAAGAGGCGGCGGATAAATTATTGAGTACGGGGGAAAAGAAGACTCAGACCGGTTTTACAGAGCTAATTTTGAGTGGTGGCGGAGTCCACGCCTTGAAATACAGTATGGAATATCTGGTGTTACAAAAGCCGTGGTGTGATTTATTTACTGAAGAGCAATTAGCTGTGGCACGCAAACGATTGGAGCGTGTTGGATTTGTTTTTCCGAAGTAATTTTGTACGAAACAAACATAGATTTTTAAATCAATCGGATTCAATCAAATGAACGACATGACTTTATATCTCATCATTGCCCTCGTGCCTTTGGCAGGCTCGCTGATTGCGGGTTTGTTCGGCAATAAAATCGGACGCGCCGGCGCGCATACGGTTACGATACTCGGCGTGGCGGTGTCCGCCGTGCTGTCGGCTTATGTGCTGTGGGGCTTTATCGACGGCAGCCGCGCCAAGTTTGACGAGAACGTCTATACCTGGCTGACGATGGGCGGTTTGGATTTTTCCGTCGGCTTCTTGGTCGATACGATGACGGCGATGATGATGGTCGTGGTAACGGGCGTGTCGTTGATGGTGCATATCTACACCATCGGCTATATGCACGATGAAAAAGTCGGCTACCAACGCTTCTTCAGCTATATTTCTTTGTTTACATTCAGCATGTTGATGTTGATTATGAGCAACAACTTCATCCAGCTCTTCTTCGGTTGGGAAGCGGTGGGCTTGGTGTCGTATCTCTTGATCGGTTTCTATTTCAAACGTCCGAGTGCGATTTTCGCCAATCTGAAAGCCTTTTTGATCAACCGCGTCGGCGACTTCGGCTTTTTGCTCGGTATCGGCTTGGTGCTTGCCTATTTCGGCGGCAGCCTGCGCTATCAGGACGTATTCGCCTATCTGCCCAACGTACAAAATGCCACCATCCAGCTTTTCCCCGGTGTGGAATGGTCGTTGATTACCGTAACCTGCCTGCTCCTGTTTGTGGGCGCGATGGGTAAATCGGCTCAATTCCCGCTGCATGTCTGGCTGCCCGATTCGATGGAAGGCCCGACGCCGATTTCTGCGTTGATTCACGCCGCGACGATGGTTACGGCGGGTCTGTTCATGGTGTCGCGCATGTCGCCGATTTACGAAATGAGCAGCACTGCGCTGTCGGTCATTATGGTGATTGGCGCGATTACCGCCCTGTTTATGGGCTTCTTGGGCGTGATTCAAAACGACATCAAGCGCGTGGTTGCGTATTCCACCCTGTCGCAACTGGGCTATATGACCGTGGCTCTGGGCGCGTCCGCCTATTCCGTGGCGATGTTCCACGTCATGACCCACGCCTTCTTTAAAGCCTTGCTGTTCTTGGCGGCGGGTAGCGCCATTATCGGTATGCACCACGACCAAGACATGCGCCACATGGGCAATCTGAAAAAATACATGCCGATTACTTGGCTGACCATGCTGATCGGTAACTTGTCGCTGATTGGTACGCCGTTCTTCTCCGGCTTCTACTCCAAAGATTCGATTATCGAAGCGGCGAAATATAGCACCCTGCCGGGCAGCGGCTTTACCTATTTTGCCGTCCTCGCCAGCGTTTTCGTTACCGCGTTTTACGCGTTCCGCCAATACTTTATGGTGTTCCACGGTGAAGAAAAATGGCGCAGCCTGCCCGAACACCATTCGGACGACCATGGCGAAGAACATCACGGCTTGGGCAAAAACGACAATCCGCACGAAAGCCCGCTGGTCGTTACCCTGCCGCTGATTCTGCTTGCGATTCCGTCCGTCATCATCGGCTACATCGCCATCGAACCCATGCTCTACGGCGATTTCTTCAAAGACGTGATTTTCGTCAACGCCGACGCGCATCCGACCATGCACATCATGAAGGAAGAGTTCCACGGCGCATTGGCGATGGTGTCGCACAGCCTGCATTCGCCCGTCCTCTACCTCGCAATCGCAGGCGTATTGAGCGCATGGCTTTTGTACGTCAAACTGCCGCACCTGCCCGCCAAAATCGCGCAGACGTTCCGTCCGGTTTACGTTTTGTTTGAAAACAAATACTACCTCGACGCCCTGTATTTCAACGTCTTCGCCAAAGGCACGCGCGCATTGGGCAACTTCTTTTGGAAAGTCGGCGATACCGCCATTATCGACAACGGCATCGTCAACGGCTCCGCTAAACTGGTCGGCGCGATTGCCGCTCAGATACGCAAAGTCCAAACCGGCTTTATCTACACCTACGCCGCCGCTATGGTGTTCGGCGTATTGGTCTTGCTCGGCATGACTTTCTGGGGATTGTTCAGATAAAGGCGGGGTTTCAGACGACCTGTCTGTAGTCGGTGTAGAGGTCGTCTGAAAAAGAACCATTCAAGTTGTAGGTCGGATACTTGTATCCGACATGAAAAAGAAAAATAGTACGGCATATCAGGATTGCTCAGGTAAAGATGAGATTTTCAGACGACGTTTAGGTCGTCTGAAAAAGGAAACATGAGAAACAATGGTTGAAGACAAATTACCGCAAACCCTAAACGAAGTCCGTGAAGCCATCGACGGTTTGGACAAGGAATTAATAGAATTACTCGCCCGCCGGCAGAAGCTGGTACGGCAGGCAGGCCGTCTGAAACCTAAAAACGATATGCAGGCGGTTTCCGCGCCCGAACGGGTAGCGCAAGTGATTGCCTCGCGCCGTGCCTATGCCGAAAAGGCCGGTTTGTCGCCCGAAGTTGCCGAAGCAGTTTGGCGCAGTATGATTGATGCGTTCATTAAACTGGAGATGGAAACCAACCGTGTTGATGGGGGCAGTCAACATTTCGGTCATAATTGATTTACTTGGATAGATACGGAATTTGCCGACTGCCGTCATTCCCGCGCAGGCGGGAATCCAGACCTATCGGCGCATAAACCTGTCAAGGAAAAAGATTTCCTAAAATCTACGTTCTGGATTCCCGCCTGCGCGGGAATGACGGGATTTAATAAACAGTTGTATTGACAGGTTTATCTAGATACAGAATCAAAGAGACGCGAAAATGCCCGACACGCACACCATCCGCTCCGCCGAATTTACCGCTCCCCACGCATGGGGCGCACTCGACATCGCCAATATGAACGGCACTACTGTGCGCCTGCACTGGACGGACCAGCCCTACAAATGGCACGTCAACGACGGCGAGGAAGTGTTTGCCGTGATGGACGGCGAAGTCGATATGCACTACCGAGAAAACGGCGAAGAACACATCGTTCGGTTGAAAAGCGGCGACATCTTCTACGCAGGAATCGGTACGGAACACGTTGCCCATCCATGCGGCGAAGCACGGATTTTGGTGATCGAGAAAGAAGGCAGTGTTTGAGGTCGTCTGAAAAAAGTTTCAGGCGGCAATAGATTAGAGTTTCAGACGACATCTGACATTTCAGATAATCATGCTGTCTGAAAAATAGAAGGGCAGATAATATGGATAAACGGCTGTTTGACGGTACAGTTCGTTTTGAGCATGTAACCGGTGTCGGCACGATGCAGGTAGATTTCCAGCCCAATCAGCGTGTTTATACGATGATTGGCGAGAATGGTGTCGGTAAGACCAAATTTTTGGAATGTTTGTTTACGGTATTGTTGTTTACTTATCGAATGGCGAACATAAACATAGGTTTTAGTTGGATAGATTTGCAACGTTTACCTTTGAAAATAGTTGAATTGCCTAATGGAAAAAATGAGGATTTTAGGCGCTTTTCAGAGCGTAGTAATCAGGGCTTTAATATTAACGAAGACGTTTTGTTCTCAGGGTATCAACATCAACTTCCTTTTGTATATTTGGCGGCACAGAGTCGTGGGTGGGTAAAAAAAACAAACTTCCAAACTCAGTCGTTGGGAAGTTCTCAAGGGCGTGCAAGCAAATATCTGGGGAATTTGTTTTCTGTTTTTCAATCTGGCCATAGTTCATTCTCGCTTAAATCCTTAAATATGGAAAACGATTTAGAAGAATGGATTATCCAGCGCGCCCGATCAGCCAATCCGTATCAGGCAAACGAAGATAATCGAAAAATTGAAATTGATACTTTACTGTTTCTTCTTAATCAATTTGATGGTCGTATTGCACCTGATTTTTTAGAAATTAAAGGAGATGATCGTATATTCATCAAGTTGGATAATCAAAAACGCGAATTGTCAGAATTATCCAGCGGGTTTACGTCTATTTTGAAAATTATGCAATCTATTGTTGCGGGATACAGTTACTTTACCAACGAGCAGCAAATTGCCAATGTGCGCGGCGTGGTGCTGATTGATGAGATAGAAAGCCATTTGCACAACGAATGGCAGATCAAAATCGTGCCGCTGCTGAAAAAATTGTTTCCGAACACAACGTTTTTTATTACCACGCATTCGTCTTTGGTCATCAGTCAGTTGGAGCAGGGAGAAGCCTACCGTTTGGCACGTAGCAAGGACGGGGTGGTCTATGGCAAGATGATTGACTATCCAAGTAATGCTTCTTTTGTGGATTTGCTCAACGAAGCATTCGGCGTGGATTTGAATAAGAAGAAGATAGAACGCGTCCAAGAACGTGATCAAGAACAGGCAAAAAAAGCCTTATTGGAATTGGTACGTCAGGAATTGGGCGGATTAGGGGATAAATAATGACGGTTTATCTTTTAGATACCAATTACTTGGTTTATTTGGCGGATGATGACAGTGACGAAGAAAAGCGGAAAGCCGTATTGAGCGATATGGCGGAAAAGTTGCAACAGGATGACAACCGTTTTGTGATTACCCCGCTTATCCGTTATGAAGTTTTGCGCGGTGTGGATTGGGGAAAATCTGAGAAATTGTCTCGATTGACCGGTGTTTTGGCACAGTTTGAATCTTTGGACATTACACAGAATGTTTCTGATTTGGCAAGTAATCTGTACCGCTTTGATAAGTTTGAAGCCGAACGTGATAAGACGCCGAAGAATTTAGAAAAACGTAAATTCGATATGTTTCATTATGCGACTGCCAGTGTGAATAATTTAGAAATCTTATCCCACGATACCGATGTTAATAAGATCAAATATTTACATGAAAGAATGAGGCTGGAAGATTCGGCAAAATTAGCTCGAGACAAATAGCAGAAGCCTGAACAAACCTTTTTCAGACGGCCTCTTAAAACGTCGTCTGAAAAACCAACCCATACAACTATATTTTTATTTTAACCACAGGTTAACCACTATGTTTTCCAACTACCTACTCAGCTTGGCAATATGGATACCCATCGCTGCGGGCGTGCTGGTTTTGGCGACGGGGCCGGACAGCCGTGCGCCGCTTGCCCGCGTGCTCGCTTTAATCGGTGCGCTTGCCGGTTTCTTGGTAACGCTGCCCTTGTTTACGGGTTTCGACCGTTTGAGTGGCGGCTATCAGTTTACCGAGTTCCACGAGTGGATTCCGCTTTTGCGAATCAACTATTCGCTGGGTGTGGACGGTATTTCGGTGCTGTTTGTCATTCTGAACGCGTTTATCACGCTGATGGTGGTGCTGGCGGGTTGGGAAGTGATTCAGAAGCGTCCGGCGCAGTATATGGCGGCGTTTTTAATCATGTCGGGTCTGATTAACGGCGCGTTTTCAGCGCGGGATGCCCTGCTGTTTTATGTGTTCTTCGAGGGTATGCTGATTCCGCTGTACCTGATTATCGGCGTGTGGGGCGGTCCGCGCCGAGTGTATGCGTCGGTGAAGCTGTTTCTCTATACGCTGATGGGTTCGTTGCTGATGCTGGTGGCGATTGTGTATCTGTCTTACCAAGTCGGCGGCTTTGCGATTGAGGATTTCCAAAACATCAAACAGATTCCGCTGGGCGTGCAACAGCTTTTGTTTGTGGCGTTTTTCCTGTCGTTTGCGGTGAAAGTGCCGATGTTCCCCGTGCACACTTGGCTGCCGGATGCCCACGTTGAGGCGCCGACGGGCGGTTCGATGGTATTGGCGGCGATTACGCTGAAATTGGGCGCATACGGCTTTTTGCGCTTCATCCTGCCGATTCTGCCCGATGCGTCGCGCTATTTCGCGCCGGTCATCATCGTGTTGAGCCTGATTGCGGTGGTGTATATCGGCATGGTCGCGCTGGTGCAGACCGATATGAAAAAACTGGTGGCGTATTCATCCATCAGCCATATGGGTTTCGTTACCTTGGGGATGTTCTTGTTCATTAACGGCCAGTTGAACGACTGGGCGTTGAAAGGCGCGGTCATTCAGATGATTTCGCACGGTTTCGTGTCGGCGGCGATGTTTATGTGCATCGGCGTGATGTACGACCGCCTGCACACGCGCAATATCGCCGATTACGGCGGCGTGGTGAACGTGATGCCCAAGTTTGCGGCTTTTATGATGCTGTTTGCGATGGCGAATGCGGGTCTGCCGGCGACTTCGGGCTTCGTGGGCGAGTTTATGGTAATTATGGGCGCGGTCAAAGTGAATTTCTGGGTGGGCGCGCTGGCGGCGCTGACGCTGATTTACGGTGCGTCTTACACGCTGTGGATGTATAAGCGCGTGATTTTCGGTGCGGTCGGTAATCCGCACGTTGCCGATATGAAAGACATCAACTGCCGCGAATTTGCGATTCTGGCGATTTTGGCGGTTGCGGTATTGGGTATGGGCCTGTATCCGCAGGCGTTTATCGAAGTGGTGCATCAGGCGGCAAACGATTTGATTGCCCATGTGGCGCAAAGCAAGATTTGAGGTGTGCGAATGAACTTGATTGATTTGAACTTAATGCCTGCCATGCCCGAAATCGTGCTGTTTGCGCTCTTGATTGCCGTATTGCTGGCAGATTTGTGGATTAGCGATGAAAACCGCTATCTGACCCATCTGATGAGCTTGGGAACCGTTATTATCGTGGCGGTTACGCAGCTGGCGGTGTGGGAGCAGGGCAGTACGTTGGCGTTTCACGGGATGTATATCGCCGACGGTATGTCGCGCCTGTCCAAGCTGGTGCTGTACGGGCTGACCTTCGGGCTGTTTATTTACAGCAAGCCCTATAATCAGGCGCGCGGTATTTTTAAAGGCGAGTTTTATACTTTGTCGCTGTTTGCCCTGTTAGGCATGAGCGTGATGGTGAGCGCGGCGCATTTCCTGACCGCCTACATCGGTTTGGAACTTTTGTCGCTGTCGCTTTACGCCATGATTGCACTGCGCCGCGATTCCGGCCGTTCCGCCGAAGCCGCGCTCAAATATTTCGTCTTGGGCGCGCTGGCTTCCGGCCTGCTGCTCTACGGCATTTCGATGGTGTACGGCGCGACGGGTTCGCTGGAGTTTGCCACTGTTTTGGCGTCGTCTTACAGCGAACTTGCCAACGAATGGCTGTTGAAACTGGGGCTGGTGTTTATCGTCGTGGCGGTGGCGTTCAAACTGGGCGCGGTGCCGTTTCATATGTGGGTGCCCGACGTGTACCACGGCGCGCCGACATCCGTTGCCGCGTTTGTCGGTACGGCGCCGAAAATCGCCGCCGTCGTCTTTGCCTTCCGCATCTTGGTTACTGGTTTGGGAACAGTGCATCACGACTGGTCGCAGATGTTCGCCGTGTTGGCGGTGGCATCACTTTTGATCGGTAACCTCGCCGCCATCATGCAGGCCAACATCAAACGTATGCTCGCCTATTCCACCATATCGCATATGGGCTTTATCCTGCTGGCGTTTATGGCGGGGGCGGTCGGTTTCGCGGCGGGCTTGTATTACGCCATTACTTACGCGCTGATGGCGGCAGTCGGTTTCGGCATATTGATGGTATTGTCCACTGACAATATTGAGTGTGAAGAAATCAAAGACTTGGCGGGTTTGAACCAACGCCATGCTTGGTTTGCCTTCCTGATGCTGCTGGCGATGTTCTCGATGGCGGGTATTCCGCCGCTGATGGGCTTTTACGCCAAATTCGGCGTGATTAAGGCTTTGTTGAGCGCATCGACCGCCCAAAACGCCGCCATGGCGGGCAGCACATACATCGTACTTGCCGTGTTCGCCGTGGTGATGTCGTTAATCGGCGCGTTCTACTACCTGCGCGTGGTTAAAGTCATGTATTTCGACGAATCCACCCATGACCAACCCGTCGGCAGCAACTATGCCGCCAAATTCTTCCTAAGCGTCAACGCGTTCCTGCTGATTTTGTGGGGCATCATGCCGCAAACGGTGATTGACTGGTGTGCTAGGGCTTTGGAAAACACCTTGTAAAGCGATGAACCGAAACGGCAGCCGTGTCAGAGGCTGCCGTTTTTGTTAAGATACGCAGCTCAAGATTGTTTTTTCAGACGGCCTTTTGAATCAAAAAGGTCGTCTGAAAACAGAAAGACACACCATCATGACCGCATCCATGTACATCCTTTTGGTATTGGCACTCATCTTCGCCAACGCCCCCTTCGTTACCACCAAGTTTTTCGGCGTACTCCCGCTCAAGCGCAAACATATCGGGCATCACCTCGTCGAATTGGCGGCAGGCTTCATCCTGACCGCCGTCCTCGCCTACATCCTCGAATCCCGCGCCGGCGCGGTACACCAACAAGACTGGGAGTTTTACGCCACCGTAGTCTGCCTTTACCTGATATTCGCCTTCCCTTGTTTCGTGTGGCGCTACTTCTGGCATGCACGCAACCGCGAATAAACCTTTCAGACGGCCTCCCGACCATTCCGCCACCCCGAACACACGAGAAAAACCATGTCCCTGCAAAACCTCTCCAACATCCGCACCCTCGTCGTCAAAGTCGGCTCCAGCCTCGTTACCGCTGGCGGCAAAGGCATAGACCAAGCCGCACTCGACCGCTGGGCGGCGCAAATCGCCGAACTGGGCAAACAAGGCGTGCAAACCGTCCTCGTTTCCAGCGGCGCCATCGCCGAAGGCATCAAACGGCTGGGCTGGAGCAAACGCCCCACCGCCATCAACGAACTGCAAGCCGCCGCAGCCGTCGGGCAAACCGGCATCGCCCAAGCCTACGAAAACGCGTTCGCACCGCACGGCATCCGCACCGCCCAAATCCTGCTCACCCACGACGACCTGAGCAACCGCACCCGCTACCTCAACGCCCGCAGCACCCTGCAAACCCTGCTGTCCAAAGGCATCGTTCCCGTCATCAACGAAAACGACACCGTTACCACCGACGAAATCAAACTCGGCGACAACGACACCCTCGGCGCGCTCGTAACCAACCTCATCGAAGCCGACGCACTCGTCCTCCTGACCGACCAAAAAGGCCTGTACGACAGCGACCCGCGCAAAAATCCGCAAGCCAAACTGATTCCGACCATCGCAGCCGACCATCCCGACCTCGAAAGCATGGCAGGCGGCGCAGGCAGCAGCGTCGGCACCGGCGGCATGTACACCAAAGTGACCGCCGCCAAACGTGCCGCACTCAGCGGAGCCGCCACCGTCGTCGCATGGGGCGGCGAACCCGACGTCCTCGTCCGCCTCAAACAAGGCGAAAGCATAGGCACGCTCTTCACCAGCGCGCACAGCCGCGTCGCCGCCCGCAAACAATGGCTGCTCGGCCACGTCCAAACCGCCGGCAGCCTGACCGTCGATAGCGGCGCGGCAAAAGCCCTGACCGAACAGCACGCCAGCCTGCTGCCCGTCGGCTGCATCCGCGCGGACGGACATTTCCACCGCGGCGAACTCGTTGCCATCCTCGATACCGACGGCAAAGAAATCGCCCGCGGCCTGACCAATTACAGTAGTGGCGAAACCGCCAAAATCCTGCAAACCCCGTCCGAGCGCATCGCCGAAAAATTAGGCTACGCCCACGAAGACGAACTTATCCACCGCGACAATATGGCGTCGCATTGGTAGGGTGATCGGGCGGAGAACAAATCAGAGGCCGTCTGAAAATTTTTCAGACGGCCTCTGATACGTTATGAAAATTCGGAATACGGATATTTCTCCGTGCGGCAAATCGGTAAAGCAGCAGACATACCGGCCGCCGCATTCCCGCCCGTGCGCCAATTTAAACCTTTAAACCGGTTGCATGGCTTGCCCTGTCGTTCCCGCGCAGGTAGAAATCCGGCCTCGCCCTTGCCGAAGCGGCCGGAGATAAAAAATCCTTGGGCCTGATTTTCTGGATTTTCACCCGCACGGGCATGACGATGCGCATTCCCGCTTCCCGACACCCGCGATACCGCCTGCCTGAGTCCCGCAGCCGTCCTTCCTCGGCTGATTCTGTTAAAATCCTCTATCCCATCTTTTCAGACGGCCTCACCATGCAAAAACCCACACTCGTTTGGTTCCGCCGCAACCTCCGCCTTACCGACAATGCCGCCTTAGCCGCCGCCGTGCGGCGCGGGCGGCCGGTGGCGGGCGTGTTTGCGGCGGATGCGGCCAACCCGCGGCAGGCGGCGTTTCTGCGGGCTTCGGCGGCAGAATTGCACCGTGCGCTGGCGGAACGGGGCATTCCGCTGTTTGTCGCGCAGGAGGCCGAAACCGATATTCCGCGGCTTGCCGCCGAGCTGGACGCGGCGGCGGTGGTGGCCGACGAAGGCTGTATGGCCGACGAAACCGCGCGCGACAACCGGATTTGGCGGGTGCTGGACGCGCAAGGCCGTGCGTTTGAGCGCGTCAACGACGGCGCGGTGTTTGCCAGAGCGGAGATAATGGACGAACACGGCCGGCCGTATTTTGAATTTGCGCCGTACCGGCAGGCGTGGCTGCGGGCTTTTGCGCAGCGTTTTGCAGACCGAAGGCCGTCTGAAAGCCTGCCCGTCGGTTTTCAGACGGCCTTCGGAATCCTGCCGCCGTTTCCGGCACTGCCCGAAACCGCACCGCAGGAGCGGCAGCAGCAGGGCGGCGAGGCGGCGGGGCGACGGCAGTGGGCGCGGTTTGCCGCCGACATCGGCAACTATCCGCTCATGAGCGGATTCCCCGCCAAAAAAGGCACGGGCAGGGTCGGCGCCTATCTTGCCGCCGGCTGCCTCTCGCCGCGCGAACTGGCGCAGGCCGCGGCAAAACGGGGTGCGGCGCAATGGCTGGACAATCTTGTCCGCCGCGATTTTTTCCGACAGGTCATGTTCCACCGTCCCGAAGCCGCCGCCGAAGCCCTCCGCCCCGAATACCGCGAGATAAAATGGCCGGGTGGCCAAGACGTTCTGGCGCGCTGGCAGCAGGGGCAGACTGGTTTCCCGCTGATAGACGCCGCCATGCGCAGCCTGAATGCCACCGGCTGGCTGCATCCGGCGTTGCGCGCCGCCGCCGCCGCGTTTTTGTGCCGGATACTGCTGGCGGACTGGCGGCACGGCGCGGCTTGGTTCGCGCGCTGTCTGACCGATTACGACCCCGCTTCCAATACCGGCAACTGGCAGGAGGCGGCAGGCGTGGCCGGCCTGTTTTCCGGAGCCACCGCCAATCCGGTGTTGCTGGCGCAGCAGCTCGATCCCGACGGCACGTTCATCCGCCGCTATGTTCCCGAACTGGCGCACCTGCCCAAAGACGTCATCCATGCCCCGTGGCTGGCCCGCGCCAGCGTGGACACGCACGGCTATCCGTCGCCGATGGCGGATTGCGCGCGGCAGGGCAGGGCGTATGCGGCCTTGTTCCGCTAGGATGCGCGAACATGCGGCAGGCCGTCCGAACCCTCTTTTCAGACGGCCTGCGCTGCCCGCCGCCGTATAAAATTTTCCCGTTTCGGTTTAATATAGCGGCCTTTGCGCAAAAGCCGCGCCCTTTGGACTTTATCCCCGCCCCGCCATGAAACTCCCCCTGCACATCCCGTTTGCCGAACGCTGGCTCAACGCCTACGAACGCTACCGTTACAGCCGGCTGATACACGCCGTCCGGCTGGGGATGGCGGTGCTGTTCGCCACGGCGGTGGCGCGCGCGTTCCACCTGAAACACGGCGAATGGATAGGCATGACCGTGTTCGTCGTGTTGGGCATGTTGCAGTTTCAGGGCGCGATTTACTCCAAAGCGGTGGAACGTATGCTCGGCACGGTTATCGGGTTGGGCGCGGGGCTGGCCGTATTGTGGCTGAACCAGCATTATTTCCACGGCGGGCTTCCGTTTTACCTGACCGTCGGCGCGGCGAGTGCGGCGGCGGGTTGGGCGGCGGTGGGCAAAAACGGCTATATCCCGATGTTGGCGGGGCTGACCATGTGTATGCTCATCGGCGATAACGGCACGGAATGGCTCGACAGCGGCCTGATGCGCGCGTTCAACGTGCTGCTCGGCGCGGTCATCGCCATCGGTGCCGCTAAGCTGCTGCCGCTGAAATCCACCCTGATGTGGCGGTTCATGCTGGCCGACAACCTGACCGCATGCAGCCGCATCCTCGCCGAAGTGGGCAACGGCAGGCGCATGACCCGCGAGCGGCTGGAGCAGAACATGATCAAAATGCGCCAAATCAACGCCCGCATGGTCAAAAGCCGCAGCCACCTTGCCGCCACATCGGGCGAAAGCCACATCAGCCCCGCCATGATGGAGGCCATGCAGCATGCCCACCGCAAAATCGTCAACAGCACCGAGCTGCTGCTGAACACCGCCGCCAAACTGTCGCCGCCCGACGTGAGTGCGGAAGAGCGCAGCCTGCTCGACAGCCATTTCCAGCGTTTGCAGCGCGACCTGCGCCTGACCGCCCGCCTGCTCAAAGGCCATTACGCGCGGCGCGTGCGCATCGATACCGACATCAATCCGCGGCTGGGACGGCTGGCGCAGCATCTGCCGTTTGAGTGGCAGGGCTTCTTATGGCTGGGTACCAACATGCGTATGGAGGTGGCCGCGCTGGCGATCCTGCTCCAGCGCACCCGCCGCCGCTGGCTGGACACGCGGGAGCTGCAACGGCTCAGAGCGCACCTGATGGAACGCAGGGCGAATGTTTCGGACGATGAGGCCGTCTGAAAAACCGGTTTTCAGACGGCCCCTCCGAGCGGCCCCGTCCTCCCCAATCCCCCGCAAATCCGTTAGAATGGGCATTTCCTACATTTTCCGGGCAAATCCAAATCCATGATAAACCGCTGGTTCTACACCCGACTCTGGCAGTTTGCGCCGCCGCTCATCCGCCGCTATCTGAAAAAGCGCGGACGCAAGTCGCCCGCCTATCTGGAAAACTGGGGCGAGCGTTTCGGCGAACCTTTGTCCGACCCCGTGCAGCGCCCCGTGTGGATACACGCCGTTTCCGTGGGTGAAACCCGCGCCGCGCAGCCCTTGGCGGAAGCACTGCGCCGGCATTTCCCCGACGCGCCGCTGCTGCTGACGCAGATGACGCCGACCGGCCGCGCCGCCGCGCAGGAACTGTTCCCCGACGCACAATGCCGTTATCTGCCCTATGACCGTCCCGAATGGGTGCGGCAGTTTCTGCGCGAACACAACCCGCTGTTCGGCGTACTGATGGAAACGGAAATCTGGCCCAACCTGATGCACGGCTGCGCCGAAGAAGGCGTGCCGCTGTTCCTTGCCAACGCGCGGCTGTCGGAAAAATCGCAACGCGGCTACCTGAAGGTGCGCGGGCTGGTCGAACCGGCGATGCAGACCCTGAGCGGCTGCTTCGCGCAAACCGCGGCCGATGCCGAACGGCTGCACCTGATCGGCGCGTCCAACGTGCACGTCTGCGGCAACACCAAATACGATATTTCCCCGCCCGACAAAATGCGCGCGCTGGCGGCCGGTTTCGCCGAACGCATCGGCAGGCGGCCGGTGGCGGTGTGCGCCAGTACGCGGTTTTATCGGGGCGAAGACGAAACCGAGCTGCTGCTGTCGGCTTGGCGGCAATACCGCGGCGATGCGCTGCTGGTCGTCGTGCCGCGCCATCCGGAGCGGTTTCAGACGGCCTATGATACGGCGCGGTCGCTCGGCTTCCGCGTACAAAAGCGCAGCGACAATGCGATGGTTTCGCCGCAGACGCAGGTGTGGATAGGCGACAGCATGGGCGAACTGTTCGCGTATTACCTGACCGGCAGCGCGGCCTTCGTCGGCGGCAGCCTGGTCGACAGCGGCTGCCAGAACATCATCGAACCGATAGCCTGCGGCGTGCCCACCGTGTTCGGCTTCTCCACCTACAATTTTTCTTCCGCCTGCGAAAACGCGCTGAAAGCGGGCGCGGCGGTACAGGTCGGCAGCGCGGACGAGTGGCGGCAGACGGTGGAAACATGGCTCTCGGACGACAGCCTGCGCGCCCGATTTGCCGCCCAAGCGCAGGCGTTCGTGGCGCAGCACCGCGGTGCGAGCAGCCGTATGGCGCAGGAAGTCGCCAAAGCGGTGCAGGCCGTCTGAAAATAAATTTCTTTAAAAGAAACAGCTTGATTGGGTTGTGCGTGCAAAACCGGATGGGCAGGATTCAGCCGGCGACGGCGGCAAAAATACTTGAGGCAAGGGCGATGCCGATGCCTAGCCAAAAGATACGTTTGTTGGTTTGCCGTTCGGTCTGAATCCATTGTTGATGGATGCCGACGGCAATAACGAGGGCGATACAAATAATAAAAATCAAGATGTATGGATGGACGGTAGGCATAGCGAATCTTTCTTTAAAGCTACATGATGCGACTTCCCCAATGAGCATAAGGTTCGGAATCAGTTTGTGTTTTTACTTAAACAAACACGATATTGATTGAGATGGGGGGAAGGGATGAGGTTGTCGTTGCGATAAAAAGGCCGTCTGAAAACCCGTCGTTACCGCATCCTAACATTGTGATCACTTTTCGGCGATTCCGCTGCAATCGAATAATAAGTCGGGCTGGCGTCCCCTCCAACCCGATACCGATAACAAAAACAAAGGCCGTCTGAACATTTCAGACGGCCTTTGCGTTTGGCAATGCAATCCTTTAATGGTGGATGCCCAACACTTTCGCCGTATGGCTGAGGATTTCCTCGGCCAGATCGGGATTGTCGTTGAGTTTGACCCCGTAGCCCGGCACCAGATCTTTCAGGCGGCTCTGCCACGATGCGGCGCGTTTCGGGAAGCATTCGTGCAGCAGCCGTATCATCAGCGGCACGGCGGTGGACGCGCCCGGCGACGCGCCCAGCAGGGCGGCCAGAGAACCGTCGACGTGGGTGACCAGTTCCGTACCGAACTGCAACACGCCGCCTTTTTCCGAATCTTTCTTAATCACCTGCACGCGCTGGCCGGCGGTAATCAATTCCCAGTCGTCGGGGTCGGCCTGCGGATAGTATTCCAGCAGCGACGCGAGCCGCTCTTCCTTGGTTTTGCGCAGTTCGCCGAAGAGGTATTTGGTCAGCGGCATATTGTCCCAGCCCGCGCGCAGCATCGGGTAGATGTTGTGCAGGTGGATGGATTGCGGCAAATCCATCAGCGAACCCTGTTTCAGGAAATTCGGTTTGAAGCCCGCGTAGGGGCCGAACATCAGGTAACGCTGGCCGTCCACATGGCGCGTGTCGAGGTGGGGAACCGACATCGGCGGCGCGCCCACCGAAGCCTGTCCGTATACTTTGGCGTTGTGGCGTTGCGCGGTTTCGGGGTTGTGGTTGCGGAAAAACAGCCCCGACACCGGAAAGCCGCCGTAGCCCCTGCCTTCGGGTATGCCCGATTTCTGCAAAAGCGTCAGTGCGCCGCCGCCCGCACCCAGAAAAACGAAGCGGCTGCGCAGCGTCAGGCGTTGTTTGGGGTCGCTGGTGGCGGTGGTTTTGACGGCCCATGCGCCGTCGGATTCGCGGTCCACGCTTTCGACGTGCAGGCCGCATTTGAGTTTCACGCCTTTGGATTTCAGGTATTTCACCATCTGTCGGGTCAGGTTGCCGAAATCGACGTCCGTTCCTTCGGCGGCGTAGGTGGCGGCCAGCGGCTGCCCTTCGCTGCGGCCTTCGACGGTCAGCGGCGCCCATTCGCCGATTCGGGCGTGGTCGGTGGAAAATTCCATTTTTTCAAACAGCTTTTGGCTGCGGAATGCGTCGAAGCGTTTTTGCAGATAGTCGCAATGGTCTTGGCACATGACCAGCGACATATGGGGAACGGTATTGATGAACGAGTTGTCCGCCAGCTTGCCTTCGCTGACCAGCGACGCCCAAAACTGGCGGCTGAGTTGGAATTGTTCGGCAATGTTGAGCGCGCGTTCGGGATGGACTTTGCCGTCGGCACCCAGCGGCGCGTAGTTCAGTTCGCACAAGGCCGAATGCCCCGTGCCCGCGTTGTTCCACGGATTGGAAGATTCTTGTGCGATTTCGTCCAGCCTCTCGAGCAGGACGATTTCCCACGAGGGTTCGAGTTCTTTCAGAAGAACGCCTAAAGTGGCGCTCATAATACCTCCGCCAACCAAGATGACGTCTGTTGCTTCAGTCATGGTTATACTCCTAAATATCAGGCTGTCTTTCAGCCTTTGTGGTTATTTATTTTCATTCCTCCGTTGTATGCGCGTCGGCTGACAACAGGGTATTACAGAATTTAGAGGATTTTTTGGCGGAATGCAAAGACTTTGTTTGCGCTTTACAGTCGATTGTAAAAGCAAAGGCCGTCTGAAATGTTCAGACGGCCTTTGTTTATCGGGCTTCCGTCCCCCGTTCCAGCCGCTTGCGCAAAGCCGCCTGCGCCGCCGGCCACTCTTCGCGCAGCATACTGTACATCACCGTATCGCGCACGCTGCCGTCTTTGCGGATTTGGTGGCGGCGCAGGATGCCGTCTTTTTGCGCGCCCAGCCGTTCGATGGCGCGTTGCGACGCCGTGTTCAGAATATCGGTGCGCCAGCCCACGCAGACGCAACCCAGCGTTTCAAACGCATAGGTCAGCAACATCAGCTTACAGCTCGTATTGACGTGCGTGCGCTGTACGGATTGCGCATACCATGTGAATCCGATTTCCACGCGCGGGACGGCTTCGTCGATGTGGTACAGGCTGGTCGAGCCGACCACCTTGCCGCTGCGCTCGTCGATAACGGCAAACGCCGTGCGCGTGGCCGAGGCCGTCTGAATATACGCCGCCACTTGGTCGGGCGCGGGGGCGGAGGTAACCGCCAGCTCCCACAGCTTGCCGTCGCACACGGCTTCGCGCAGGCCGTCTTCGTGTTGCAGCGTCAGCGGTTCGAGGCGGACGCGGTTGAAAGAGAGGGTGGGTTTGTCGTTGAATCCGGTCATGATGTTCTCCTGCGGACAGGCCGTCTGAAACGCCGGAATGCCAATGCGCCCCGTTCCGAAACGAAACCGTCCAGCGGGACATCGTGCGCTTCGTGCGGCAGCCTGTCAACCAGTTGGCAGGCAAAGCCCACGCCTATGGTTTTTGCCTGCAAACGGTGTTTCATCGCCGAGAGCGTCGCATCATAATAACCGCCAGCCTGTCCCAAGCGGTAGCCTTCGCGGTCGATGCCGACAATCGGAACCAATAATATAGATAAACCGTGCACGCGGATTTTGCGCCCCGCAAACTGCGGCACATGCAGCTTCGCTCTGCCACGCTTGCGTTCTTGTTTCACTCCGTCGGCAGGATAGGGCGTGAACCACATCCGCCGCGAACGCGGTTCGATATAAGGAAGATACAGTTTAGCCCCGCGTTTTTGCGCCGCGCGGACAAAACCGTCCAGCCGCAGCTCGCTGCCCATCGGCCAATACACGCCGATTCTGCCGCCGCGTTTGATGCGCCGTTTGAGCAGCCGGCCGATTTCGCGTTCGGCGGCGGCCCGCTCGTCTCCGGACAACTGCGCGCGGGCGCGGCGCAGGCGGCGGCGCAGTTCCGATTTTTCCTGATTTCCCATTTTTCAGACGGCCTTTTATTGTAGAATTTCAAAATTATAAAACATCCGTTCTAGGAATCCGAACCATGTGGCACATCGTCGCCATCGGCTATCTTTTCGTTGCCGTGATGTATTCTGCCGCCCAGCCGAGTATCGCGCGGGCGTTGATTTACTTAGTTTTCTGGGCCGTGCTGCCCAGCCTGTTCACCGTATTCGCCGTCAGAATCCGCCGCCGCAACAAGCGCATGAAGCAGGCGGAAGCCGCGCCGCCGCCGCCCGCGCCGCCAGCGGCCGACGAATGAAGAATCAAGCCGTTACACCTTTTCAGACGGCCCGTATTCCTATATAATCCCACCGCTTTCCATTTCGGAAGCGTTTATTTTTTAAACTACGCCCACTTTCGCCGAAGGGTGCTTGGCCCTCGCGCCAAGTTCTATGCGATTGAATGTGTGCCTCTAACCCTTTAAGGAAAAACATGTCTCAAATTACAATGCGTCAGATGATTGAAGCCGGCGTTCACTTCGGCCACCAAACCCGTTTCTGGAACCCGAAAATGGAGCAATACATTTTCGGCGCGCGTAACAAAATCCACATCGTAAACCTAGAAAAAACCCTGCCGATGTTCTTGGAAGCGCAGGAAGCCGTACGCCGTCTGGTTGCCAACAAAGGCACCGTGCTGTTCGTCGGCACCAAACGCCAGGCGCGCGAAATCATCCGCGAAGAAGCCACCCGCGCCGGTATGCCTTTCGTCGATCACCGTTGGTTGGGCGGTATGCTGACCAACTACAAAACCGTTAAGCAATCCATCAAACGTCTGGAAGAAAAAACCGCTGCTTTGGAAAACGCTGCTGAAAGCGGTTTCGGCAAAAAAGAAATTCTGGAAATGCAACGCGACGTTGAAAAACTGGAACGTTCTTTGGGCGGTATCAAAAACATGAAAGGCCTGCCTGACGCGATTTTCGTTATCGACACCGGCTACCAAAAAGGTACTTTGGTCGAAGCTGAAAAACTGGGCATCCCCGTTATCGCCGTAGTCGATACCAACAACAGCCCTGACGGCGTGAAATACGTTATCCCCGGTAACGACGACTCCGCCAAAGCCATCCGCCTGTACTGCCGCGGCATCGCCGACGCAGTTTTGGAAGGTAAAAACCAAGCGCTGCAAGAAACCGTAGCCGCTGCCCAAGAAGCTGCTGCCGAGTAATCCGGCAAACCGAAGAGGGGCGTTATGCCCCTTTTCTCAAATCCCGTTCTGAAAAACCTTTTCAGACGACCCCATTCCCAAACACGGATACCCCGTGTTTCCCCAAAATCTAGGAGATTCAAAATGGCAGAAATTACTGCAAAAATGGTTGCCGACCTGCGCGCCGCTACCGGCCTGGGCATGATGGAATGCAAAAAAGCCTTGGTTGAAGCCGAAGGCAACTTCGAAAAAGCCGAAGAAATCCTGCGCATCAAATCCGGCGCGAAAGCCGGCAAACTGGCCGGCCGTACCGCTGCCGAAGGCGTATTGGCTTACGCCATCAACGGCAATGTCGGCGCATTGGTTGAAGTAAACTGCGAAACCGACTTCGTTGCCAAAGACGCAGGCTTCGTAGAATTCGCCAACTTCGTTGCGAAAACCGCTGCCGAGAAAAAACCGGCTACCGTTGAAGAACTGAGCGAACTGGTTGAAGCAGAACGCAAAGCCATCATCGCCAAATTGGGCGAGAACATGTCTGTCCGCCGCTTCCAAGTCATCGACACCGCCAACCAACTGGTTGCCTACATCCATGGTGCATTGGCTACCGAAGGCGTATTGGTTGAGTTCAAAGGCTCTGAAGACGTAGCGCGTAAAATCGGTATGCACATCGTTGCCGCCAAACCGCAATGCGTAACCGAAGCCGAAGTAGATGCCGAAACCATCGAAAAAGAACGCCACATCTACACCGAGCAAGCCATCGCTTCCGGTAAACCTGCCGACATCGCCGCTAAAATGGTTGAAGGCCGTATCCGCAAATTCTTGGCCGAAATCACCCTGAACGGCCAAGCATTCGTAATGAACCCTGACCAAACTGTTGCCCAATTCGCTAAAGAAAACGGCACTGAAATCATCAGCTTCGTACGTTACAAAGTAGGCGACGGTATCGAAAAAGCCGTTGTCGACTACGCAGCCGAAGTTGCCGCTGCTGCTAAAGTGTAAGGCAGAGATGAAAAAGAAAGCACCTGGATTCCAAACGAATCAGGGTGCTTTTTTTTGAGAGTTACACTGTTTAAAATACTGTCGAACAGAAAATATTTCATCATAATCAACACATAATAATTTATCCAAACCCATACACCCACGGAAAACGCGTTACCCTGTCAGCCAAACATCCCGAAAGGTCGTCTGAAAAATCAAACGCCCTTTCCCCGAATTGAAGCAGCGCCACAGGGTGAACTGAGCATTTGGAACGAGTCGGTTTTTTGTACGGAAAACGGCAGATTCAAGGCAAAAAGCGCAGCAAGATTGGACATCTTGCGAGTATTTTTAACGCAGAATATGCCGTTTTACGGAGCAAAATACCGCCGTTATCGAATGGTCAGTTTGCCCTGCATAACGAGCGCTATCCACCCAAAGAAAGCAAGGTATCCCATGACACAGCAAATCAAATACAAACGCGTATTATTGAAACTCTCCGGCGAATCCCTGATGGGTTCCGACCCTTTCGGCATCAACCACGACACCATCGTCCAAACCGTCGGTGAAATCGCCGAAGTCGTCAAAATGGGCGTACAAGTCGGCATCGTTGTCGGCGGCGGTAACATCTTCCGCGGTGTATCCGCCCAAGCAGGCAGTATGGACCGCGCCACTGCCGACTACATGGGCATGATGGCAACCGTTATGAATGCGCTCGCCCTCAAAGATGCCTTCGAAACCCTCGGCATCAAAGCGCGCGTACAATCCGCACTTTCCATGCAGCAAATCGCCGAAACCTACGCCCGTCCTAAAGCCATTCAATATTTGGAAGAAGGCAAAGTCGTCATCTTCGCCGCCGGTACGGGCAACCCGTTCTTCACCACCGACACCGCCGCCGCCCTGCGCGGAGCGGAAATGAACTGCGACGTTATGCTCAAAGCCACCAACGTGGACGGCGTTTATACCGCAGACCCGAAAAAAGACCCGTCCGCCACGCGCTACGAAACCATCACTTTTGACGAAGCCTTGAACAAAAACCTCAAAGTCATGGACGCGACCGCCTTCGCCCTCTGCCGCGAACGCAAACTCAACATCGTCGTCTTCGGTATCGCCAAACAAGGCTCGCTCAAACGTGTCGTTACCGGCGAAAATGAAGGCACGCTGGTACATTGCTGATTGAAACAGTGCATTGCGATAAAACAAACCAAGAGGCCGTCTGAAAATATTTTCAGACGGCCTCGGCACTTTATACCCGTCCCCGTCGTTCCCGCGCAGGCTGGAATCCAGACCTGTCCGTACATAAACTTGTCGGAAAAAAGGTTTCCTAAAATGCCGTGTTCTGGATTCCCGCCTGCGCGGAAATGACGGTTAAGGACGCAATAAAGTAGGTCGGGCATTTATGCCCGACGGCACGCTGAGGGAAATAACGATGCAAAACCGACAATCGGCAAGACATACCGCCTGTTTCGATATACATAACGCGCAAACCGCATGTGCCAAAAAATGACATATGACGGAAAATGTAAAAAATGCCTTAATCATAAAAGCACAATATGACGGAAAACGTCATATTGCATGAATAAATATTTGGCATATTAGCACCCAAGAAATACCGCTCGCAGGCTAAATGAATATAAAAATGTTTAAAAACAAAGTTGTAAATAAAGATTCGAAAAAATATAGCTGATTGGCACGCCCGTTGCTTGATACCTAATGTCCGGCAAAGCTGGAAAGTAGTAAAAGCCAAGCCGGGAAGCTGTATATTCCTTCTTTTAGGTTTTACTCATAATAGAAACGTGCCAAGCACATTACGGATTTTATTTATAACATTAAACAATTTATTCACATTTTAAACTGGAGTTTATAAAATGAAAGCAATGCAAAAAGGTTTCACCCTGATCGAATTGATGATTGTCGTAGCCATTATCGGTATTCTGGCCGCCATCGCCCTGCCGGCTTACCAAGACTACACAGCCCGCGCGCAAATTTCCGAAGCAGTTACTTTGGCCGACGGTCAAAAAACCGCTGTAACTGAATACTATGCAGATAAAGGTGAATTTCCTAAAAATAATGCGGACGCAGGTGTTGCTGCCTCCACCGATATTAAAGGTAAGTATGTAACTTCGGTTACCATCGGAGCTAATGGTGTAATCACTGCTTTGATGAATTCAACAGGCGTTGCCGATGGTGTAAAAGGCGCATCAATCGTTCTGACCCCTACTGCTGCTTCTGGTGCCGTAACATGGGAATGTAAAGCCAAAAAATCTGGTGGTGGTGCTGCCGGTGGTGCTGCCGGTAATTTGGAAGCTAAATACATTCCTGCCGCTTGCCGTTAATTTTTAATATTTAATTGAATAGAGCGTATCTCGTTGGTTATACAGGAGATACGCTCATTTTATAGTGAAAATTTAATCAAGAAGTAATTGCAGTTGTCTTAAATATTGCTTGGGAAATAAAATGATACATGCGATTTTACAAAAGGGATTTACTCTGATTGAGTTGATGATAGTAATAGCAATTATCGGTATTTTGGCAGCTATTTCTTTTCCAATTTACAATAATTACACAGCCCGCGCACAGGTAACGGAAGCATTATTATTTGCCAGTACGATTAAAACAGATATTAGTACCTCGTATTTCGGGCAGGGGTGGATAAGCATCGGTAATTATGGTACGGCCGATAGCCCGAATGGGAAATATGTGCAAACGGTAAAGGTAGATGCAAATGGAAAAATTACTATTACGATGAGTGATAAGGCGAATGTTGCCATCAGACGGAAAACTTTAACATTAGTGCCGACCGTTAATCCTTCTGGTAATGCTGAAAACATTATTGTGTGGGCATGTGATTCGTCGGCGGCAGATGCGATTCCAAAAAATTTCTTACCATCCCCTTGCCGTTAGTAATGGGATGTTGGGCATTACTGCCAAAAACCATCAGAGTTAATGGAATGGTGTTTAAAGCATTCAGGCAACTTAAATTATCGTCATTCCCGCGCAGGCGGGAATCCAGAATGTCGGGGTGAGGTAACCTTTTTTCTTCCACGGTTCCACAAGGGAAAGGTCTGGATTCCCGCCTGCGCGGGAATGACGGGTAGAGGGTTGCCGTAAATCGGATGGGGGCATTGTCGGGCATGGATGCCCAACCTATACTGATTGGATTTGCGGCGAAAACGGGATAAGGCGGATTTTAATTGCCGAGGCCGTCTGAAAACCTGACGGGGAATGACGGGATGTCTGCATGACTGCCCGAACGGTGAAACGACGAATTGCGCTTTGAAAAATTAACCCGCTTCGGTGTTGGAAACCGAAGCGGGTTTGATATTTGGTCGGAATGAGAGGATTCGAACCTCCGACCCCTTCGTCCCGAACGAAGTGCGCTACCGGGCTGCGCTACATTCCGAATAAGGCAGTATTATAGCAACACGGGTTTGCGGAATGCAAATATTGTTTTCCGCAGGCGTTTCAGACGGCCTATCGGTAAACGAAGGGGATGCCCAGGTATTGCGCCAGCGCGGAGACGTGCGACTGCTGCGGGTTTTTGACGGCGGTCAGTATCAGCACGGCGCCGTGCTGTTTTTCCAACTCCAAGAGGTGCGCGACGGCTTTTTGCTGCGTTTCGCCCTGCAATTCTTCGTGGTAGCGGGTTACGAAGGCGGCGAAATGTTGCGCGGGGTCTTCGTGATACCAGCGGCGCAGCTCTGCACTGGGGGCGATGGCTTTCAGCCATTCGGCGGCGGCAAATTTTTCTTTGGTTACGCCGCGCGGGTAGAGGCGGTCGATGAAGACGGCGGTTTGTCCGGCGGCGGGCCGGTAGTCGTAGATGCGTTGTACGGTAAACATTGCGGATTTCCTGCGGGACGGGTTTTCAGACGGCCTTGCCTTTATCTTTGCGGGCCAGCGCCAAGTCGTACAGGGCTTTTTTGCTTTCGCCGGTAATCTTGGCGGCCAGTTCGGCGGCCTGTTTGGTCGGCAGCTCGGCGGCGAGGATGTTCATGATGTGTTGCGCGGCTTCGGGCAGGCCGTCGTGTTTTTCGCGGCGGGCGGGGTGGAGGATGAGCACCATTTCGCCGCGGATTTGGTCGTTGTCGGCCTGTAAGGCGGTTTGGATTTCGGAAACGGTGCCGCTTAAAAAGGTTTCGAAGGTTTTGGTGATTTCGCGGGCGAGGGTGAGCCTGCGTTCGGGAAACAGGGCGGCCATGTCGGACAGGGCGGCTTCGATGCGGTGCGGGGTTTCGAACATGACCACCGGAAAATCGGCTTGCGCCCATTTGGCAAGCAGCTTCTGCCGTTCGCCGGATTTGGGCGGGAGGAAGCCGTTGAAATAAAAATCGGATTCGGTTACGCCCGCCGCGCTCAATGCGCCCATCACCGCGCTGGCGCCGACGACGGGAACGACTCTGAATCCGGCTTCGCGCACGCGCTCGGCAAGTTTGGCGCCGGGGTCGCACACGGCGGGCGTACCTGCGTCGGAGACTTGGGCGACGGTGAGGCCGTCTGAAAGATGGGCGATGATTTTGTCTGCCATCTGCCGCTCGTTGTGTTCGCGCACGCTGACCAGCCTGCCCTGTATGCCGTATGCGCTCAGCAGGCGGGCGGTTACGCGGGTGTCCTCGGCGCAGATAAGGTCGGCGTTTTGCAGGACGGCGAGCGCGCGCAGGGTGATGTCGGCCAAATTGCCGATGGGCGTGGCGACAACGTATAATGTTTTGGGCATAATGCTGCCGCAGGCTTTCTGGAGTTGTTTCTGAATCATGTCGGAGGCCGTCTGAAAGTCGGAATGGGATTATCGTGCTGCCGGTATTATAAGGGAAATCGGGCGGGCGGCTTTGTTTTGAAGGTGGGAGACATCATGCGTTTGAACCATAAACAGGGTGCGGCGGGTGAAGATGCCGCGATGGCGTTTTTGCAGGGCAGGGGGTGCAGGCTGGTGGAGAGGAACTGGCACTGCGCTTTCGGCGAAATCGATTTGATAGTCAAAAACGGTAACACGATTCTGTTTGTTGAAGTAAAATACCGAAAAAACGGCGGTTTCGGCGGTGCGGCATACAGCATTACGCCTTCAAAGCTGGCAAAGTTGCGGAAAACTGCGGAACATTACTTGCAGCAACACGGTCTGAGTCATGCGCCGTGCCGCTTGGATGCGGTGCTGATTCAGGGAGAAAACCCGCCCGAATGGGTGCAGAATATTACAGGCTGATTTGGATATGACGACATTACAAGAGCGCGTTGCCGCGCATTTTGCCGAAAGCATCAAAGCGAAACAGCAGGCGGCCGAGGTGTTGGTCGAACCGACCGCGCAGGCGGCGGAATTGCTGCTGGCGTGCCTGATGAACGACGGCAGGTTCCTGATTTGCGGCAACGGCGGTTCGGCTGCCGACGCGCAGCATTTTGCCGCCGAAATGACCGGACGTTTTGAAAAGGAACGCATGGAGCTGGCCGCCATCGCCCTGACCACCGATACTTCCGCGCTGACCGCCATTGGTAACGACTACGGTTTCGAGCATATTTTCAGCAAGCAGGTGCGCGCGCTGGGCCGTGCGGGCGACGTTTTGGTCGGCATTTCCACTTCGGGCAATTCCGCCAACGTCATCGAAGCCATTAAAGCGGCACACGAGCGCGACATGCGGGTCATCGCCCTGACCGGACGCGACGGCGGCAAAATCGCCGCCATGCTGCAAGACAGCGACATCCTGCTCAATGTGCCGTACCCGCGCACCGCGCGTATTCAGGAAAACCATATTCTATTGATTCACGCCATCTGCGACTGTATCGACACGATGCTGCTTGAAGGCATGTAATTCTTTCAGACGGCCTGCCGTTCCCGAAAGCGGAGCGGCAGGCCGTCTGAAAATCATTTGCACAAAGGAAAATTATGAAAATCAAACACTATGTCAAGCCGGTTTTGACCGCCGCCGTATTGAGTCTGACCCTGAGCGGCTGCGTGGGCGCGGTTTTGGGCGGGGCGGCCGTAGGCGGCAAATCGCTGGCCGACCGCCGTACCACCGGCGCGCAGGCCGACGACAGCGTTATGTCGGTACGCGTCGAAAACACCATCCGTTCCTACCTGCGCCAGAATAACCAGGTAACGGGTTACACGCCGAAAATCAGCGTGGTCGGCTACAACCGCCATCTGCTGCTGCTCGGACAGGTGGCCACCGAAGAAGAGAAAAAATTTGCCGAACAGGTCGCCCGTTCCGAGCAGGCGGCCCAAGGCGTGTACAACTATATCAATGTCGCCCCGCAGCCGCGCACGTTCGGCGATGTCGCGGCCGATTCATGGGGCACGTCCAAAGTCCGCACCTATCTGCTCGGCCTGAAGCCGGCCACGCAGAGCCGCGTCAAAATCGTTACCTACGACAATGTAACCTACATCATGGGCATCCTGACGCCGGAAGAGCAGGAGCAGGTTACCCGAAAAGTCAGCACCACCTACGGCGTGCAGAAGGTCGTTACGCTGTATCAGAATTACGTTAAACCATAATAAAACCAAACGGTCTAATCATTTCAAAGGCCGTCTGAAATCCTGAGGCATCCGGTTTCAGACGGCCTGTACGGAAACAGTCTTTCATCCCAAGGGAATCTATTAAAAAGGAACGGAAACAAACTATGCCGGTATCCAGAAAACCTAAACCGCAGCCCTTCCAGCTCAAACCCAAACACCTCGTTACCGCCGTGTTGAGCGTTTGTGCCGCAGCCATTGTCGCCGTCATCGTCGGCGTGGTGGGCACGTTCAATTCGCACGACAAAGCGCGCCCCATCGAGGCGCAGCCCAAAGACGAAACAGGCACGGGCCGCGTGGAAGTATTGAAACCCGAAGGGTCGGGCGCCGTGCCGGCAGGCGGCATCGTCATCAATCCGAATGCGGGCGGTCAGCATCCGACGGGCATTACGGATGACCGGATGGTTCCGCCCGCTCCAATCAATAGCGGAAGCCCTGCCGCCGCCGACAGCGGTTCCGCCCGCCAGCAACCCGCCACCCGCAGTAATGCCTCAGAAACCGATGCCGGTCCGAACCAGCCTGCTGCGGCCAAACAGGACAAACCCGACAATCAAGCCGTAACACCTCCGCCTCCGCCGCAAAACGAACAACCGGAGCCGGAAACGCGCAAAGAACCTCCGAAACCCGAACCGGAACCGCCCGCCGAAACCAAACCCGTACCGGAACAGGCCAAACCCCAATCCCAGCAGCAAAAAGAAGAGATGGACGAACTTTTTTAAGGCCCGTCCGTTCCGCCGGTTTGATTTGTACGATGATACAGACGGTTTAAAACCGGATTCGGACGGTTTCAATTCTTTCAGACGGCATCGGAATCCCCGCAGGCCGTCTGAAAACATCAAGGAAGCATCATGAACGAAGTCATCATCAAAACCCCCGAAGAAATCGAAAAAATGCGCGAGCTGGGCAAACTCGTTGCCGAAGCCCTCGACTACATCGGCCAATTCGTCAAACCCGGCATCACCACCAACGAAATCGACAAACTCGTTTACGACTATCATGTAAACGTCCAAGGCGGCTATCCCGCCCCCTTGCACTACGGCAACCCGCCTTATCCCAAATCCTGCTGTACTTCCGTCAACCACGTCATCTGCCACGGCATCCCCGACGACAAGCCGCTCAAAGAAGGCGACATCATCAACATCGACCTGACCATCAAAAAAGACGGCTTCCACGGCGACTCCAGCCGCATGTTTGCCGTCGGCAAAATTTCCCCCATTGCCCAACGTCTGATTGACGTTACCCACGAATCCATGATGGCAGGCATCGCCGCCGTCAAACCCGGCGCCACGCTCGGCGATGTCGGCTACGCCTGCCAGCAGGTTGCCGAAAACGCAGGCTATTCCGTCGTGCAGGAATTTTGCGGCCACGGCATCGGACGCGGCTTTCACGAAGCCCCGCAAGTCCTGCACTACGGCCGCAAAGGCCAAGGCTTAGTTTTGAAGCCCGGCATGATTTTTACTATCGAACCGATGATTAACCAAGGCAAACGCCACCTGCGCATTCTCCCCGACGGCTGGACAGTGGTTACCAAAGACCGTTCGCTTTCCGCCCAATGGGAACATGAAGTTTTGGTAACGGAAACCGGCTGCGAAATCCTTACTATCAGCCCTGCAAGCGGAAGGCCTTGATATTTAAGAGTGTTTATTTGTGTAAAATATGCTTTATAGCTTATTTACATAAAATTATAACTTTTTGATTTGTATAATATAATTTTTCTGAAAAAAGTTAGTTTGGAAATATTTATCCAGATTATGACAACATCGATAAAACTTCTTTGGATTATGCTGTCTAAACTACAGTGTTTCGGAAAATTATAGAGCTTACACTTTAATTGTTGATAATCTGTGAGGTTGGCGGAGCGGTTCTCCGTCGGCCGGATTTGAGTTTTAGATAAATAAAGAAGGAAATTTCATGAAGTCGTTTGAGAAAATTGACAATATCCGCGATATCCGCAAAAAACTCGGTTTAAATCAAATGGACTTTTGGAGCCGCATCGGTGTAACCCAGTCGGGCGGTTCGCGTTATGAGTCCGGTCGCAACATGCCCAAACCCGTACGCGAACTGCTGCGCTTGGTGCATATCGAACGTGTGGACTTGGCAAAAGTCAACCGTGAGGATTTGGCCGTGGCCTCCTTGCTGAAAAACCGCGACCCTGAGTTGTACGCTTCCCTGAAGAAAGAAGCCAAATCCGACAAAGGCAAATAAGCCCGTTTTGGTTTGTTTCAAAAAGGCCGTCTGAAACGGAATATCGTTTCAGACGGCCTTTTTGCGCTATAATCCGCAATTATTTTTTAAACAGACGTTTGCCCGCAAACCCTTTTACAGACAGCATTTTTTACCATGTTAGACAAATACAATCCCGCCGAAATCGAATCCAAACACTATCAAAACTGGGAGACCCAAGGTTATTTCCAGCCCGATATGGATTTGACCAAACCGTCTTTTTCCATCCAACTGCCGCCGCCTAACGTAACCGGCACGCTGCACATGGGCCATGCCTTCAACCAAACCATCATGGACGGCCTGACCCGCTACTACCGCATGAAAGGCTGCAACACCGCCTGGATTCCGGGCACCGACCACGCGGGCATCGCCACGCAAATCGTGGTTGAGCGCCAGCTTGCCGCGCAAAACGTGTCCCGTCATGACTTGGGTCGTGAAAAATTCTTGGAAAAAGTGTGGGAATGGAAAGAAGTTTCCGGCGGCACGATTACGCAGCAGATGCGCCGCGTGGGCTGCTCTGCCGACTGGACGCGCGAGTATTTCACGATGGACGATGTGCGCGCCGAAACCGTGACCGAAGTATTCGTGCGCCTGTATGAACAGGGCTTGATTTACCGCGGCAAACGCTTGGTGAACTGGGATCCGGTATTGGGCACGGCGGTATCGGATTTGGAAGTGGAAAGCGTGGAAGAACAAGGCTCTATGTGGCACATCCGCTATCCGCTGGCCGACAATCCTGCCGAAGCCGTTATCGTGGCGACCACCCGCCCTGAAACGCTGCTGGGCGACGTGGCCGTTGCCGTCAATCCTGAAGACGAACGTTATACCCATTTGATTGGCAAAGAATTAATCCTGCCGCTGACCGGCCGCACCATCCCCGTGATTGCCGACGAATACGTTGAAAAAGACTTCGGTACCGGTTGCGTGAAAATCACGCCTGCGCACGACTTCAACGACTACGAAGTCGGCAAACGCCACGACACGCGCTTGGTTAATGTATTTGACTTGGAAGCCAAAGTGCTGGCAAACGCCGAAGTGTTCAACTTCAAAGGCGAAGCGCAACAAGGCTTTGCCCTGCCTGAAAAATACGCAGGCTTAGACCGCTTTGCCGCGCGCAAACAAATGGTTGCCGATTTGCAGGAACAAGGCTTGTTGGTCGAAATCAAAGCACACACGCTGATGACGCCGAAAGGCGACCGTACCGGCTCAGTGATTGAGCCGATGCTGACCAGTCAATGGTTTGTGGCGATGTCGGATAAACCTAATAATCCAGATAACCTCCGAATGTACGAAGTACATGAAGCAATTCAGGAAAGGATTGAAGGTAGAGAAATCAAATTTTTTGGCAACAAAAACCAACAACCTAAATGCCCTGAACCCGACAGCGACTTCAAAGGCTTGAGCCTCGCCGACAAAGCCAAAAAAGCCGTCGACAGCGGCGCGGTACGCTTTATCCCTGAAAACTGGGTCAACACCTACAACCAATGGATGAACAACATCCAAGACTGGTGCATCTCGCGCCAACTGTGGTGGGGGCATCAAATCCCCGCGTGGTACGACGAAGCAGGCAATGTTTACGTCGCCCGCAATCAGGCGGAAGCCGAAAAACAAGCCGGCAAAACCGGTTTGACCCGCGAAGAAGACGTATTGGACACATGGTTCTCCTCCGCGCTCGTGCCGTTCTCCACGCTCGGCTGGCCGTCTGAAACCGACGAACTCAAAGCCTTCCTGCCGTCCAATGTTTTGGTCACCGGCTACGAAATTATCTTCTTCTGGGTGGCGCGCATGATTATGATGACCACCCACTTCACCGGCAAAGTACCGTTTAAAGACGTGTACATCCATGGCATCGTGCGCGACCACGAAGGCAAAAAAATGTCCAAATCCGAAGGCAACGTCATCGACCCCGTCGATTTGATTGACGGCATCGACTTGGACACGCTGCTGGTGAAACGCACGACCGGTCTGCGCAAACCCGAAACCGCGCCGAAAGTGGAAGAAGCCACGAAAAAACTCTTCCCCGAAGGTATCCCCAGCATGGGCGCGGACGCCTTGCGCTTCACCATGGCGAGCTACGCCAGCTTGGGGCGCAGCGTGAACTTTGACTTCAAACGCGCCGAAGGCTACCGCAACTTCTGCAACAAAATCTGGAACGCCACCAACTTCGTCTTGATGAACACCGAAAACCAAGACTGCGGCTACGGCGCAACCGCCACCGAACCGCGCGGCTACTCCTTCCCCGATATGTGGATCATAGGCCGTCTGAATCAGACCATCGAGCAAGTAACGCAAGCCTATGAAACCTATCGCTTTGATTTGGCGGCGGAAACCCTGTACAGCTTCGTGTGGAACGACTATTGCGACTGGTATCTGGAACTCGCCAAAGTGCAGCTCCAAACCGGCTGCGCCAGCCGCCAGCGCGCCACACGCCATACCTTATTGCGCGTACTCGAAGCCGCCCTGCGCCTGCTGCATCCGATTATCCCGTTCATCACCGAAGAATTGTGGCAAACCGTCGCCCCCATGTGCGACGCCAAAACCGCCGACAGCATCATGCTCGCCCGTTTCCCCGAAGCCGACCGCGAACAAATCGTTCAGACGACCTTCGAGCAAATGACCGTGTTGCAGGATTTGATTGGTGCCGTCCGCAACCTGCGCGGCGAAATGGGCATCCAGCCCAACGTGAAAGCCCCGCTGTTTGTCGAAAGCGCGGACGACTTGGCGGACTACCTCAAATACCTGCCGATGATGACCCGCCTGACCGAAGCACAGCAAGTCGCCGCCCTGCCCGAAAGCGAAGACGCGCCCGTCGCCGTCTGCAACGGCGCGCGCCTGATGCTGAAAGTCGAAATCGACAAAGCCGCCGAAACCGCCCGCTTGAGCAAAGAGGCCGAGAAGCTGCAAAAAGCCTTGGACAAACTCAATGCCAAACTCTCCAAACCCGGCTACACCGAAAAAGCCCCCGCGCATCTGGTGGAAAAAGACAAAGCCGATTTGGCGGAGTTGGAAGACAAAATGACGAAAGTTCAAAATCAGTTGGCGAAGTTGAAAGACTGATTGCTGGCGGAACAAGCAAAAGGCCGTCTGAAAACCGATAACAAGGTTTTCAGACGGCCTTACAATATCCCGCTTATCTGCTTGGCAAAGCCGCAGCGCCCGCTTTGGCCACGCTTTCGTCTTCATCCACCGAGCCGCCGCTGACGCCCACGCTGCCGACGATAACGCCCGCTTTGTTTACCAGCAGTACGCCGCCGGCAAAGATGGCCAAGCCGTTATTGGTTACTTCGATACCGTAGAGCTCGCCGCCCGGTTGCGAAGCCTTGCCCAAATCGCGGGTGGACATATTGAAATAGCGTGCCGTTTTCGCTTTTTTCTGCGCAATATCGATGCTGCCGATAAACGCGTCGTCCATACGCGCAAACGCCTTCAAATTACCGCCTGCGTCCATGACCGCGATATTCATCGGCACCTTAATCTCATGCGCTTTTTTCATCGAAGCCTGCACCACCGCCTGCGCCTGCGCCGTTGTCAAATCTCCGGGCAGCGTTTTGGTCAGTTTGGCAGAAAAAACCGGCGCGCTGAATGCCAAAGCGCACAACAATGCAACTGATTTCGAGCCACGCATAATCTGTCTCCTTGGTTTGTGAAAGAAGGGAACTGCCACTTAGATTTTATGCCCGTTACAGGCGCAGGGAAAGCATGGCGGAGGAAAATAGCCCAGTATCGCCGACTCCATAACAAGAAGGCCGTCTGAAACGATATTTCAGACGGTCTTTCCGTTGATACGGCGCAGGGCCGGTTATTTCGCGGGTTGCGTTTTTTGCTCTTCGCGTACTTTGTCGATTAAGAGATCGACGGTCTGCATACCGGACTGCCAGTCGGCGAATTTAACCGCGTATTTGCCGCCCACAATAACCGCAGGGGTGCTGGTGATTTGGTAGGTGTTGGTCAGTTTTTCCATTTGGTCGGCGCGGGCTTGGCTTTCGGACGATTCGTAGGCCGCCAATACTTTTTTACCGTCAAA
The DNA here is from genome assembly GCF_045062685.1 of Neisseria oralis. Taxonomy (NCBI): domain Bacteria; kingdom Pseudomonadati; phylum Pseudomonadota; class Betaproteobacteria; order Neisseriales; family Neisseriaceae; genus Neisseria; species Neisseria oralis. The sequence continues at coordinate 31,062 of NZ_JBJGEB010000008.1, read as the reverse complement.
GGCGGTTTGTTCGTTCAGCCATTTCTTCACGGTATCGGCATCGGCCAGATTGATTTTCTGGTTGATGTAGGCATTGAAAATCAGGCTGTCGGCCTTGGCTTTTTCACCGGCTATGTCCACGGCTGCGGCCAAGCGCGCCAGCGGTTTCATTTCGGCATTCCAAACGACGTGTTCGCCGCGCAGGTAGGTATCGTCTTTAAACGTTTTGACGTGTTCGGTCAGCACGGGCTCCAGATGCTGGCAGTGCGGGCAGAAATAGCCGAAAAATTCCAATACTTCGATTTTACCCGCCTGATTCTGCGGAATCGATACCGGCAGGACGGTATAGTTTTGGCCTTCGACCAAACTGGTTACCGCTGCGGGAACCGGTGCGCTGGAGGTGCTTTGCTGCGCACCGTCGGCGGGGACGCTGGTTTCAGTTTTGCCGCCGCAGGCAGCCAAAGCGAACAGGGTGAGGGCGGCGAGGGAGATTTTTTTCAGGTTCATGGTTTTTCTTTCAAATGAGATAGTTCGGCATTTTATTGTATTTTTGCGGTTTGATGAACCGGTGGCAGTGAAAAAGAGTGTTTAACGGCGGGAAACAAACGGCAGCGGATTGTGGAATTGGCAGTATATGGGTTTCGGAGGCCGTCTGAAAACGGTTTTCAGACGGCCTCGATTGTATAAACGGATTAAATCCGTACTAATTCCAACAAGGGTTCAAACGAATATAATGCGGCGCGGCTGCCTGCTGCCGGTTCGATGGTGTGGATGATTTGGTTGTCCGATAAAGTTTTCAGCAGTTTTTGCAGGGTTGGTTTGGGGATGTCGTGCCCGATGGCGAAGCGGTTGGCTTTGAAAACTGGCTGGGTAAATAGCGCGTCTAAGGCGGTTAATGTCCATTTGGATGCCAGCAAGTCGGGCAGCCTGTTTTTCATGTCTTCATACAGTGCGGTAATTTTTTCGGCAATATCCAGATTTTGCCTTGCCTGCTCGCTGACGGCGCGGCAGAAAAATGCGCACCATCCCGACCAGTCGCCGTGTGCCGAAACATTGCGCATCCGTTCGATGTATTCGTCTTTATTTTCTTCAAAAAAATGACTGATATAGAAGTGCGGTTCGCTAATCTGCCGCATTTGCCAAAGCAACAGCGGAATCAACATCCGGCCGATGCGTCCGTTGCCATCTTTAAACGGATGCAGTGCTTCAAATTCTATATGGGAAACGGCGGTTTTAATCAATGGCTTGGCATCGCTGGTGTTGATGTATTCAAACAATGTGTCCAAACCTGCCTGCAAATGTTCGGGTGCCACGGGAACAAAATCTATCTGCCGCGAACCGCGCCGGCCGATATAGTTCTGTTCGGTTTTAAACTGTCCTGGCGTTTTGTTCGCCCCGCGTCCGAAACTGAGCAGGCCTTGATGCATGGAGCGCAGCATGGATGCACTGAGTGGATGCCCGTCCTTCAAGGCCGATTGTGCGGTTCTCAGGGTGCGCTGATAGAGCAGGGTTTCCACCGTATCTTGACGCACTTCCCGCGTTGTCTGCTTCTGTTCGGCTTCCGCTTCATAACGCAGGATTTCGTCCAATGTGCTGATGGTGCCTTCGATACGCGACGAGATGACTGCTTCGCGGCTGCGCAGCGGTGCCAGCAGAATTTCGCTGTTGTGCAGGGTTTTTAACATTTGGTCGTAACGCGAAAGTGCGTCGGTTGCAGAGAGTATTTCATCGAAAAAACGTGATAATTCCAGCTCTTTGGGCGGGAATGCGCCGAGGTGGTAGGTAACGGCGCGGCTTAAATCTATGGCGGAAGCATTCATTTATGTATCTTATTTTTGAAAACTTGATTAACAAGTCGAATTGTACATCAAATTTGAGTTGCAAATAAATTTGCGAATTGGATTTCATAAAAAAAGAGCCGCAAATTATTTTGCAGCTCTTTTTTGATACGCAAATTTCACTGTGAATCAAATTTTATATTTTTTGATGCATAAATTACCGTTTCAACTTCGCAAACGCATCCGCCATCGCCGAATTGGTCGGGGCGCGGTCGTTGCGTTGGGGTTTGCGGTCGCGGCGTTCGGAGTGTTTGCTTTCAGACGGCCTGTTGCCTTTGGTTGCGCCGCCCGCTTCGTCATCCAAGCGCATGGTCAGCGCGATGCGTTTTCTGGCGGCGTCGACTTCCAGAACTTTCACTTTCACCACGTCGCCGGCTTTCACCACTTCGCGCGGGTCTTGGACGAACTTATTGGACAGGGCGGAGATGTGCACCAAGCCGTCCTGATGGACGCCGATGTCCACGAATGCGCCGAAGTTGGCGACGTTGGAAACCACGCCTTCGAGTATCATGCCGACTTGCAAGTCGCTGATTTCGTGGATGCCTTCGGCGAATGAGGCCGTCTGAAACTCGCCGCGCGGGTCGCGGCCGGGTTTTTCCAGCTCGGACAGGATGTCCAGAATGGTCGGCAGGCCGAAGCGCTCGTCGGTGAAGTCGGACGCTTTGATTTGCTTGACGCGCTCGCGGTTGCCGATGAGTTCGGCGGCGGTAATGCCTTGTTGTGCCAGCATTTTGGCGACGACGGGATAGGCTTCGGGGTGGACGGCGCTTGCGTCCAGCGGCTCTTTGCCACCGTTAATCCGCAAAAAGCCGGCCGCCTGCTCGAAGGTTTTTTCGCCCAAACGTGGTACTTTCAGCAATTTTTTGCGGCTGTCGAACGCGCCGTTTTCATCGCGGTAGGCGACGATGTTTTGGGCAAGGGTCTGATTCAAGCCGGAAATCCGCGCCAAGAGCGGGGCGGAGGCGGTGTTCACGTCCACGCCGACGGCGTTCACGCAGTCTTCGACCACCGCGTCCAGCGATTTGGCGAGCTGGCTTTGGTTCACGTCGTGCTGATACTGGCCCACGCCGATGGATTTGGGGTCGATTTTGACCAACTCGGCAAGCGGGTCTTGCAGCCTGCGGGCGATAGACACTGCGCCGCGCAGGGAAACGTCCAAGTCGGGGAACTCGCGCGCCGCCAGTTCGGACGCGGAATAGATGGACGCACCGGCTTCGGACACGACGATTTTGTGCAGCCCCATTTCCGGCATTCCGCGCACCAGTTCGCCCGCGATTTTGTCGGTTTCGCGGCTGGCGGTGCCGTTGCCGATGGCGATGAGCTTCACGCCGTGTTGTTTAATCAGGCGCGACAGTGTTGCCAACATATTGTTTTCTTGGTGTAAATAGACGATGACGGTATCCAGCAGCTTGCCCGTGTCGTCCACCACGGCGCATTTCACGCCGTTGCGGTAGCCGGGGTCGAGGCCCAGCGTGGTCAGCCGTCCGGCGGGCGCGGCGAGCAGCAAGTCTTTGAGATTGCGGGCGAACACGGTAATCGCGTCGGTGTCGGCGGCTTCTTTCAGACGACCTAAGGCTTCGAGTTCCAGCGACAGAAAGATTTTCGCGCGCCAAGTCAGGCGCACGGTGTCGCGCAGCCATTTGTGGTTGTCTGAAACCTTGAAACGGCGGGCGATGATTTGCTCGTATTCGCTTTGCTGCGTCATCGGCGTGTCGTCGGGCTGGTATTTGAGCGCGATGTTCAACACGCCTTCGTTGCGGCCGCGCAAAACCGCCAGCGCGCGGTGGCTGGGCATGGCGCGCACGGGTTCGCGGTGGTCGAAATAATCGCTGAATTTTTCGCCTTCGGTTTCTTTGCCTTCAACGACTTGCGCGTGGATTTCGGCTTCGTTCCACAGCTTGTCGCGCAGCTTGCCGATGAGTTCCGCGTCTTCGGCAAATTGCTCCATCAGAATCGCGCGCGCGCCGTCCAACGCGGCTTTGGTGTCGGGGACGTTTTCGTTCAGGTAACCTTGCGCGGCAGCTTCCACGTCCTGCGGCTGCTCGGCAAGCAACACGTCCGCCAGCGGCTGCAAACCGTGTTCGCGCGCGATTTGCGCCTTGGTGCGGCGTTTGGGTTTGTAGGGCAGATACAGGTCTTCCAGCGCGGTTTTGTTGTCGGCGGCTTCGATTTGCGCCCTGAGGTCGTCTGAAAGTTTGCCTTGCTCTTCAATGCTTTTTAAAACAACGGCTTTGCGCTCTTCCAACTCGCGCAGGTATTGCAGCCGCTCGGCAAGCTGGCGCAGCTGCGTATCGTCCAACCCGCCCGTGGCTTCCTTGCGGTAGCGGGCGATAAAGGGCACGGTCGCGCCGTCGTCCAAAAGCTCGACGGCAGCGGTGATTTGCGCGGCAGTGGCGGAGAGTTCTTGGGAGAGGATTTGGGTGATGTTCATGGGTAATAGCGGAAGATTAAAGACGGGAATGATGTTGATGTGATGCCGGTGTCGGCAGGGGAAAGGCCGTCTGAAAAATATTTTTCAGACGGCCTCCGGCATCGGGTTTATTGCCAAACCAAGAGCGCGTGGTTGCGTTTGCCGCGCCGCACGATGGTGTATTTGCCGAAGCGTTTGTGCGCGTCGGTCAGCAGATAGGCATCGTCGGGGCGTTCGGCGGCGTGGTTCGGGTTGTTTAATTCGGCGGCTTGGCCGTTGAGCAATACCGCTTTGCTGTTCACAAAACCGCGCGCTTCTTTGTTGGACGAGGCCAAGCCGGTTTTAACCAAGGCTTCGACGACGTTGAGGCCGTCTGAAACTTCAAATGCGGGTAGGCCGTCGAGTGCGAGCTGTTCGAAGTCGCTTTCGGTGAGATGGCTTTGGTCTTCGGCAAACAGGCTTTCGGAAATGCGCTGCGCGGCTTGCAGGGCGGCTTCGCCGTGAATCAGGCGGGTCATTTCTTCGGCAAGGATGCGTTGCGCTTCGGGCTTGGTGCCGCTGGCTTTGTCTTTCGCTTCGATGGCATCGATTTCTTCGATAGACAGGAAGGTGAAGTATTTCAGGAATTTATACACATCGGCATCGGCAACTTTCAGCCAGAACTGGTAGAACTGATACGGCGAGGTTTTCTTCGCGTTCAGCCATACCGCGCCGCCTTCGGTTTTGCCGAATTTGGTGCCGTCGGATTTGGTGACCAGCGGCAGGGTCAGGCCGAATACTTGTTTTTGGTTCAGACGGCGGGTCAGGTCGATACCGGCGGTGATGTTGCCCCATTGGTCGGAGCCGCCGATTTCCAAAACCGCGCCGTGGCGTTTGTTCAATTCGGCAAAGTCGTAGCCTTGCAGCAGGGAGTAGGCGAACTCGGTGAAGGAAATGCCCACATCGTCGCGCTCGATACGTTGTTTGACGGATTCTTTGTTCAACATGGCGTTGACGGAGAAATGCTTGCCGATGTCGCGCAGGAAGTCGAGGCAGTTCATGCTGCCGAACCAGTCGGCGTTGTTCGCCATAATGGCGGCGTTTTCGCCTTCAAAGCTCAAAAACGGTTTCAATTGGTTGCGGATGCTTTCTACCCAGCCGGCAACGGTTTCGGCGGAATTCAAGCTGCGCTCCACCGCTTTGAAACTGGGGTCGCCGATCATGCCGGTCGCGCCGCCCACCAAAGCAATCGGCGTATGCCCCGCCTGTTGGAAACGGCGCAATGCCAACACGGGCAACAAGTGGCCGATATGCAGGCTGTCGGCTGTTGGGTCGAAACCGCAGTAGAGGGCGATTTTTTGTTCGTTTAACAAAGCGTCTAAGGCTTCGATGTCGGTAGTTTGCGCGATAAGGCCGCGCGCTTTCAAATCTTGGATAACGGAGGTCATTTTAAGATTGTCCCATTTAGAAGATAGTCTTCAACCTGAATTAGAACAGAATGAATTATACGAAATTTATTTAGAATAACATTAGGCGCATATAGTGTTTGCTGTTGTTCAATTCCGCAAAGGCTGGTGTGAGCTAATTGATTTCTATATTCGTGTAGTCCGTCTAATTCAGAACGTAATTTGTCTATTTCTATAATATCGTATTCAAGTTTCAAAACTAGGTAAGGGCCTAATAATTTTTCTAGTAATATTCTTAAATGGTTAGAGTAACTTAATCCGTGCATTTCATTGATTTTTTTTGTTACGGAACTTTTAAGCTTGGAAAAATCATGGTTTGTGCTTCCTTGGGCCAAAGGATGCATTAAATCTAAAGAAGATAAAATCAAATTATCATGTATTTCTTCCAGCCAACCACACAGTTCCAATGCCGCCATTTTGCACAGTAGATCATTCGATATTTGTTCAGATTCATCATCATACATTTTAACTAGAGATATTAAGACTTTCTCAATTGATTGAGTTTCCACTATTTACACTCCAGAGAATGCCAATTGTGCAGCTTTCAATCTATTTTTTACTTTATTAGTTTTGAAAATACCTTCTTGTAATTCATTAGCAGAGAAATATTCGTTATCTTTCATCTTTTTTATGCAAGATATTAAAAAATCTTTATCTTTATCTTGTAGAAAGGATAAATTTTTACTAATGCCATACAGAACGGCATCGGCAATTACTCTTGATTTTGAATCTTCGTCAAGTCCTCCTTTTTTTAGTATATTAATAGTTTTTGAGAGTAACTCATTTTTTTGGTTTAAAAATGCTTCATTAGCATTTTTATGATCTGACATATACTCGTTTAAAAAACGTGTTAAAGGGCTTTGATATTCTTCTGCACGGTCATTAAATGCAAAAAAGCGTAATATAAATTCTTCAAATGAAAAACGTTTATTTTCTTGATTAAGTAGAGTTGATAATTCTTTCTCGTATTGTGCTGAGATACGAGTTAAAAATTTACTAAATTCACCATTGAATATACCATTCCGTATTTCCTGCGAATTGAGTTTTGCACCACCTGTATTAAGTCTATGAAATATAGTAAATATATAGTCCATATGACTTTTATTGGATAGTGAACAACGTAAAATAGTTATCGGTATGGTAGCATTTTCAATAGTTTCAATAATTTCAGGATGATTTTCTGCAATTTCACGTATGAATTTACCTGATAAATTCTCATTAATATCATTTAGTGATGGTAATTTTAAATCTTATTGCTCATGGTTTGCGATAGATAAGAATCTAATAATTGTAGAAATACGTTGAAGACCGTCAATTACAATTCTTTGGTTATTATCTATATCTAGACCTATACACATACTTGGTATTGGAAGGTTCTTTAGTAAAGAATCCAAGAAACGTACTTGGTCAGTTAATTTCCACACTTGATTTCTTTGGAAAGCAGGAGATATGTCTATCTGTTTTTTATCATACATGCGCTTTAAGTCTGCACAAGAGCGTAATTCATTAAACGCAAAAATATCTTTTGGTGGAACGGTATCAGTTAAATCAAACTCTTCAAAATCAGTATTAGATTTTTCCATGATTTATCCTTTAAATTTATATAATTAATATATTAGAATTTAAACATTAAACAAAAAGTGCATCACATCCCCATCCTGCACGATATATTCCTTGCCTTCCACGCGCATTTTGCCGGTTTCTTTGGCTTTGGCTTCGCCGCCGAGTGAGACAAAATCGTCGTAGGAAATGACTTGGGCGCGGATGAAGCCGCGTTCGAAGTCGGTGTGGATGACGCCGGCGGCTTGCGGGGCGGTGTCGCCTTTGTGGATGGTCCAGGCGCGGACTTCTTTGACGCCGGCGGTGAAGTAGGTTTGCAGGCCCAAGAGGTCGTAGCCGGCGCGGATCAGGCGGTTCAAGCCTGGCTCTTCCAAGCCCATTTCGGCGAGGAACTCGGCTTTTTCGTCATCTTCCAATTCGGCGATTTCGCTCTCCATCGCGGCGCATACCGCAACGACGGGGGCGTTTTCTTTTTCAGCCAATTTTTTCAGGCGGTCGAGGTGCGGATTGTTTTCAAAACCGTCTTCGGCAACGTTGCCGACATACATGGCGGGTTTGGCGGTCAGCAGGAACAGTGGCTTGAGCATGGCGAGTTCTTCCGCGTCTAAGCCGAAGGAGCGCACGGGTTTGCCTTCGTCTAGATGCGGCAGCAGTTTTTTGCACAGCTCGACCAGTTTTTGCGCGTCTTTGTCGCCTGAGCGGGCGCGTTTTTCTTCGCGGACGATGGCTTTTTCGACGCTGGCGAGGTCGGCAAGGGCTAGTTCGGTGCCGATGGTTTCGATGTCGGCAATCGGATCGACTTTGCCGGAAACGTGGACGATGTTGTCGTCGTCAAAGCAGCGCACGACGTTGACGATGGCGTCGGTTTCGCGGATGTTGGCGAGGAACTGGTTGCCCAAGCCTTCGCCTTTGCTCGCGCCTGCGACCAAACCGGCAATGTCGACGAATTCGACGATGGCGGGCTGCATTTTTTGCGGATTGACGATTTTCGCCAGTTCCGCCATGCGCGGGTCGGGCACTTCGACGATGCCGACGTTGGGTTCGATGGTGCAGAAGGGATAGTTTGCCGCTTCGATGCCCGATTGGGTCAGCGCGTTAAAGAGGGTGGATTTGCCGACGTTGGGCAGGCCGACGATGCCGCATTTCAAGCTCATGGTTTTTCCTGAAAATAGAGAAATTTAACGGCGGATTATAGCATATCCGACGGTAAAAGGCCGTCTGAAATCCGGCCGGAGGGCCTTGGTTCGGAAACAATCCTGCGGTTTATTGCCGTCTGTTTTTCGGGTTAGACAGGCAATAAACCGCAGGATTGCGCTTGGGTTCAGTTTGTCGGTTTATCCCCGCCCCAAGGTGCGACTTTCAGCAGCAGGAACATGCCCGGCAGGGCCAGTATGAAGCAGAGCCAGAAGAAATGGACGTAGCCCAGCCATTCGATCAGGTAGCCGGTGGTGGCGTTGATAAAGGTGCGCGGTACGGCGGAGAGGCTGGTAAACAGGGCGAGCTGGGTGGCGGTAAAGGCGGGATTGGTTTCGCGCGCCATGTAGGATACAAAGGCGGCGGTACCCAATCCGACGCCGACGGCTTCCGCGCCGATAACGCCCGCGAGCATCATTTGTTCGGTCAGGGTGATGGTGTCAAATCTGCCGAAGCCGGCCAGCCAGACAAATCCCAGGATGGTCACGACCTGTACGACGCCGAAGAGCCACAGTGCTTTGTTGATGCCGAGTTTCAGCATCCAGATGCCGCCGAGTATGCCGGCGATGACGGCGGGCCAGAGGCCGGCGTTTTTGGCAATCAGGCCGATGTCGGTTTTGCTGAAACCCATGTCGAGATAAAACGGGGTGGCCAGCGAGGTGGCCATGCTGTCGCCGAGTTTGTACAGGAAGATGAACAACAGCACCAAGGCGGCTTGTTTCGTGCCTTTACGCGAGAAAAATTCTTGAAACGGTTCAACCACGGTCTGAACCAGTGTGCGCGGTGCGGCGGGCGGCAGGTCGGGTTCTTTGGCGAGAAACAGCGTCATCAGCAGGCCGGGCAGCATGAAGAGGGCGGTAATGATGAAGACGTTGCCCCACGGCATCCTGTCGGCCAAAATCAGGCTCAACGAGCCGGGGACGAGGGCGGCGATGCGGTAGGCGTTGACGTGGATGGAGTTGCCTAGGCCCAGTTCTTCGTCCGGCAGGATTTCGCGGCGGAAAGCGTCCAGCACGATATCCTGACTGGCGGAAAAAAAGGCGACGACGGCGGAGAGGCCGATGATGACGGGCAGGTGTTGGTGCGGGTTGAGGAAGGCGTAGGCGGCAAGGGCCAGCAGCAGGCCGATTTGCGTAACCAGCATCCAGCCGCGGCGGCGGCCGAGAAAGGGCAGGCGCACGGCGTCCATTACGGGTGACCAGATGAATTTCCAAGTAAACGGCAGGCCGATTAAAGCCATCAGACCGATGGTTTTCAGGTCGATGTGTTCGCTGCGCAGCCAGGCCGGAATCAGGTTGATCAGGAAATACAGCGGCAGGCCCGAAGTGAAGCCGGTGAAGATGCAGATCAGCATGTTCCGCGAGAAGATTTGCCGGAGTGTGCTGGATTGAGGTGTGGTCATGATGGGGCGTGTGGCGTGTGGTAAAGCGGTATTGTAGCAAATACGGCCGGACGAATCGGGAAAACTTGGAGGCCGTCTGAAAACCCAGTTTCAGACGGCCTCATTCAAAGGATTTTGAAAATGGCGGCACGGAACGTTCAGTTGCGCAAACCCAGTACGTCCTGCATATCGTACAAACCCGTTTTGCCGTTTGCCCAGACTGCGGCGCGGACGGCGCCGGCGGCGAAGGTCATGCGGCTGCTGGCTTTGTGGGTGATTTCGACGCGTTCGCCGTCGGTGGCGAAGAGGGCGGTGTGGTCGCCGACGATGTCGCCTGCGCGGACGGTAGCGAAGCCGATGGTGGACGGATCGCGCGGGCCGGTATGGCCTTCGCGGCCGTAAACGGCGCATTGTTTGAGGTCGCGGCCGAGCGCGTCGGCGATGACTTCGCCCATGCGCAGGGCGGTGCCGCTGGGGGCGTCGACTTTGTGGCGGTGGTGGCCTTCGATGATTTCGATGTCGTAGCCTTCGTTGAGGACGCGGGCGACGGTGTCGAGGATGTGGAAGGTGAGGTTGACGCCGACGCTGAAGTTGGCGGCGAAGACGACGCCTATTTTTTCGCTGGCGGCTCGGATGGCGGCTTTGCCCGCGTCGTCGAAACCGGTAGTGCCGATGATGATGTTGACGCCTTTTCCCACGCATTTTTGCAGGTGTTTCAGGGTCGGTTCGGGACGGGTGAAGTCGATGAGTACGTCGCTTTGGGCGAGAACGGCATCAACGTCATCTGAAATGGCGATGCCGGTTTTGATGCCGGAGGCGAAGCCTGCGTCCAAGCCTAATACTTCGGAACCGGAGTGTTCGAGTGCGCCGGAGAGGACGGTGTCGGGATGGTTGTTGACGGCTTCAACCAGTACGCGCCCCATGCGGCCGTTGACGCCGGCGATGGCGATTTTCAATGCGCTCATGCGGTTTCCTTATGCCCTGTTTATTTCAGCGGAGCGGTCGCTTGCCCGCCCGATGCGGATTTTTGTTCGGCCTGCACGGCTTCGATGGCTTTTTGAACGGCGTTGCCCTCGGCGCGCGCGAGCAGTCCGTTTTCAAAATAGAGGGTCAGATCGACCTGTTCTTTGATGACGCCGTTGCGGCTGGTGTTGAAAGTGTAATCCCAACGGTCGGCGTGGAACGGATCGCGCAGCAACGGTGTGCCCAGCAGCAGGATAACTTGGTCGCGGGTCATGCCCGGTTGCAGGGATACAACGGCGCGGGGGTCCAATTCATTGCCCTGCACGACTTTGAGTTTGTATGAAGGGAAAAGGGATACGCGCTCGGCAGAACAAGCCGCCAAACCCAACAGGGCGGCAAGGGCGAGATACAGGGTTTTGTTCACGGGTTTACCTTTCTTTTCAAATGATTGGGAGCGGCTGCTTACGTTCGCACAAACGGTGCGGGAAAGCAAACGATAATCATCTTTGTGGTAAAGATTTTATGTGATTATCACGAATCGAAGCGGATAATTTATTAAAAACCTTTATTGTGCCATAGTGGGCAAGTCTGCTAAAAGTGCGTATTATAACGGTTATTACATCACAGGGGTATTGAATACTATGGAAAATAATTTCAGCAATATTGCGCAACTGAAGGACAGCGGACTGAAAGTTACCGGCCCGCGCCTGAAGATTTTGGATTTGTTCGAGGCCCATGCCGAAGAGCATTTGAGCGCGGAAGATGTTTACCGCATCCTGCTCGAACAGGGCGTCGAAATCGGCGTCGCCACGATTTACCGTGTGCTGACCCAGTTTGAACAGGCGGGTATTTTGCAGCGGCATCATTTTGAAACGGGCAAGGCCGTGTACGAATTGGACAAGGGCGACCATCATGATCATATCGTCTGCGTCAAATGCGGCAGTGTGCACGAATTTCATAATCCGGAAATTGAAGCGCTGCAAGACAGAATTGCGGAAGAAAACGGCTACCGTATCGTCGACCATGCTCTGTATATGTACGGCGTATGCGCCGATTGCCAAGCCAAAGCGAAACGCTAGGCGGATTACCGATTTGAGATTTTCAGACGGCCTCGGAGTCCATTCAGGCCGTCTGAAATCATTTTAGGCCGGCCGGTCGCCAAGGTCTGATTGTGTTTTGACCGTTTTTATGTCTGGTTTGAGTGTGTTTATATGAGAGTTCCGTTTCTTCCGCCGCAGGAATACGTTTTTCCTAACCCTGACTATGCCATTGCCGAATGCGAAGGATTGGTCGGTATCAGCGCCGATTTGGATGCGGGCCGCCTGATTGCGGCCTACCGCAGGGGGATTTTCCCGTGGTTTCGGCAAAACGGGTTGTTTTACTGGTTTGCCACTGCCCCGCGTACTGTGTTGCTGCCCGAAAATATCCATATCGGCAAATCCTTGGCCAAAACCCTGCGCGGTAAGGCATACCGCGTAACCGTGAATCAGGCGTTTGCCGATGTGATTGCGGGCTGTGCCGCTGCGCCGCGTCCGAACCAGGACGGAACATGGATTGCGCCTGAATTTCAGACGGCCTATTTTGACCTGCACCGGCTTGGCTTTGCACATTCGTTTGAATGCTGGTATCCCGATACTGACGATGGAGGCCGTCTGAAACTGGCCGGCGGTTTGTACGGCGTGCAAATCGGCCGTGTGTTTTACGGTGAGTCGATGTTTGCCCGTGCGCCGGACGCTTCTAAAATCGCTTTCGCCTGCGCCGTGCCGTTTCTTGAGCGATGCGGGGTGGAATTGATTGACTGTCAGCAGGATACCGAACATTTGAAGCGGTTTGGTTCGCAACAGATGGATTTCCACGAGTTCCATACGGCATTGGTGCGTTTGAACGATATGCCGTTGAAGGAAGCGGTCGGGCGGCGGATATTGGCGGATAACGTAAAAAGGCAGGATTAGGGGGAGGGGAGAACCTGTTTAAGGTTTTTGCAGATTCGGATAAAGGTGGAGGCCGTCTGAAAGTGCGTTTTCAGACGGCCTCCACCTTTATTTTGCTGTTTTAACTATGGCAGTGCGGCAGGTTTCGGGAAGCCTGCGTTTTATCAGCGGACAGGCAGGGGGGATCGCTTTCGTATCCCGCTATATCAAAGAGGCTGCGTTCTGCTTTAATTGATGTCCAGCCGCTCCATTCGGTAACGCATCGAGCGGAAGCTGATGCCCAGTAACTTGGCAGCTTGCGTGCGGTTGTAACGGGTTTGTTGCAGAGCCTGTTCGATGATGTCGCGTTCGATTTGGTCGAGGTAGTCCTGAATCTGCATGGTGCGGGGATCGAAAGGGGGAAGTGCGCCGTGAGCGGATGAGTTTTCCGGCTGCATTTGCTGCCCTTCCGATTCGGAGATGTCATCCAAAGTGACATCTCCGTTTTGGTGATTCTCCTTGGGAAGGGGGGCTTTTTGGATTTGCAGATCGTCCAGTTGGATAACCTGTCCGACCGTCAGTGCCACCGCACGTTCCAAGATGTTTTCCAACTCGCGGAAGTTGCCGGGATAGCTGTAATGCAGTAAGGCTTCCTGTGCTTTGGGGCTGAGTTTGTAGGTTTGCGTGCCGTGGCGGTGTTTATAGAGCAGATACAGAATCAGAGCGCCCATGTCCTCGCGCATTTCGCGCAGGGGCGGCATGTGCAGGGTAACGACGTTGAGGCGGTAGTATAAGTCTTGGCGGAATGCGCCGCTTTCGACGAGTGCTTCGAGATTTTTATGGGTGGCGCAGATGATGCGGACGTCGACAAAAGTTTCCCGCGCGTCGCCGATGCGCCGCACGGCTTTTTCCTGAATGGCGCGCAGGAGTTTGACCTGCATCGCCAGCGGCAAATCGGCTACTTCGTCAAGAAACAGCGTACCGCCGTCGGCGTGTTGGAAGAAACCGAGACGGTCTTGGTCGGCACCGGTGAAGCTGCCTTTTTTGTAACCGAAAAACTCGCTTTCCATCAGATTTTCGGGGATGGCACCGCAGTTGACGGCGATGAAGGGTTTGTCGGCCCGGTCGGAAAGTTCGTGGATGGTGCGCGCAGCCTGTTCTTTACCGGTACCGGATTCGCCGGAAATATAGACGGGCACGCCGCTGCGCGCCAAACGCCGGATAAGGTGGCGGACTTCGACCATCTGCGGCGACATTCCGAGCAGGCGGGGCATATCCGCCTCGCCGCCAAGTTCGGGAGGCTCTTCGTTCGGACGTATGGCGATTTCACCGCTGGAGAAGCGTTCTTTTATCGAGCGCAGGCTTTCGGGGATGGAAACCGAACCGCTCAAATCGCGTTTGGCAGGTTTGGGCGGCTGGGCTTTGGGTTTGTTGAACGCCGCGGCGACAGGGGCGGGCTGAGGTTTTTCAGACGGCGCCTGCGCTGCATCCTCTGCATGGTCGGAAACGGATACCGCCGATTTGACCAAGGATCGCAGTTGCGAGAGGGTAATCGGTTTTTGCAGATAGTCGAATGCGCCGGCCTTTAAGGCTTCGACGGCTTGGTCGGCATTGCCGAAGGCGGTGATGACGGCGACAGGGGTGTCAAGCATCAGTTCGTTGATGTATTGCACGACTTCGAGGCCGGAACCGTCGGGCATACGCATGTCTGTCAACACCAGCGAGTAATCGTCGTTGTCGAGTTTGTCTTTGGCATCTTCCACGCCGACGGCGGTTTGCACGCGCAAACCCATTTTCATCAGCGTCATTTCCATCAGGTCGCGGATGTCTGCCTCGTCATCGACGACCAATACGGGGTCTTGCAGCTTACTCATTTAATTCCCTCGGTAAAATCAGCTCGAATCCGTTCATTTCGGGATGGTAATGCAGTTGGCCCATATTGGCGTGCGCCAGTTCGCGGGCGACATAAAGGCCTAATCCCGTACCTTGTTTTTCGGTCGTGTAGAACGGTTCGAACAGGTGATCGCGCACCTCGGCGGAAATGCCTTTGCCGTTGTCGGCGACGACAATGGAGATATGCATGCGGCCGCTCGGACGGATTAATACTGTGATGGCGTTTTCGTTTTGGCGGCTGTGGCGCCATGCGTTGTTGCAGAGGTTCCACATGATCTGCTGGACGTGCATGGTATCGGCGAGCACGGTCAGGTTGCTGCCTTCCATGTTCATGCGCAGGCAGCCGACGGCATCGGGATTGTTGAGCGTGAATTCCTGCTTGAACGCCAGCCAGAACTTCATCAGATTGAGCGGTTCGCGGTTGATGTTGTCGCGTTTGTTGAGCAGGGATACGTCTTCCAGCATTTTATCGATGCGTTGGATATTGCTGTCGATGATGCCGTAGAGCTTGGTTTTGACGGGGTCTTCTTCTTCGCCGTCTTGCAGCAGATCGCTGGCATGGCGGATGGCCGACATCGGATTGCGGATTTCGTGGGCGAGGTTGGCGGTAAGCTGTCCGAGCGAGGTGAGCTTGGTGGACATGGCTTCCGCCGCCACTTCGCGCAGCGAGCGGACATACAGCATCAAAAGTTCGGTCTGTTCCTGAATCAGGGGGACGGCGCGAACATGCATGGCGTGCTGGAAGATGTGGATGTCGGTTTCAAAAGCTTTGTCGGGCTGGTACTGCCAGCGGGTAACTAATTCGCTGAATACGACTTCCTGCTGGTCAACCGCCAAGCTGGGGAAGTAAGTTTTCGCCTGTTTGTTGAAGAGCCATACCCGCTGCGTGGCATCGATGACGATGACGGCTTCTTGCACGCGGTTGAGCACCAGGCGGTTCAGGCCGCTGATACGGCGGTAGGCAAGCTGGTGTTTACTGGCGGATTCGGTAGCCTGCTCCAGATATTTGGCGGCAAAGGCGGTCAGGATGGCGACGAGATAGCTGGCGGCAATCAGCAGCAGGGCGGTCAGTACGGAATGGCTGTCCCAGCTTAGCGGATTGAAACGGATGCCGTTGCCGAGGAAAAGGTTGAACAGGTACAACATGGAGGCGTAGCCTGCATACAGCATCGGGTAGTGCCCGTAGCTGAGCAGGCATGACGTGGCCACGAAAGGCAGTACCAAAATGCCGAAACCCGAATCCAGCCCGCCGGCGATATACACCAGAATCATCATCATGGAAATATCGACGACTGCGCTGGCGTTGGGCAGGTCCAGCGACTGCACCTGCCAGTCGGGACGGAAGATGGAGAGCAGGATTAAGACGGAATATACGGTGGCCCAACTGTAAAACTCTATTGTCGGGAAAGAGCTTGCCGCTATTTCGCCACCGGCGTAGGTGCTGAATACTTTGAATACGACCAAAGACAATACGATGGCTATCCGGGCGATATTGATCAGGCCTGGGATGCGCTCGCTCAGACTGTCTAATTCTTGGATGCCTTTATTCATTTGCATCCTCTGTATTGTTTTGTTCTTATCATTTATGGAAAAATACCCGTTTGTCGCCTTGCGGCTCAGTTTTCTGCGCTCCCCAGCGGACGCAGTTTCTAAGAAAATTATACCGATAGTATAACTCATTTTATAGATATATTAATAGCGTGATTATACAGAATCTACGCCTAATAATCTTTTCAGACGGCCTGAAATCTCCAAAACTTTCCCTTTTTTACCACGTTTGCCGACGATGTCGCGGATGCGCAGGCGTTCTTGGTGGACTGCGCCGCGCCTGCCGACGGTTTCGACGGTAAATTCGGCGGAGAAAATCACGGCGGTGTGTTCCAGCGATGCGCCGTCGGTCAGCGACATCAACTGCAAACCGCGCCCTTTGGGCATGACTTTGAGCTCGCCGATGGAAAACGCCAAGAGGCGGTGGTCGCTGCTGGCCAGTATGATTTTACAGTCGGGATTGATGAGCGAAGATGCATAGACGGCAATCGGCGGCAGGACGGTTTCGCCGCTGTTCACAGTCATCACCACTTTGCCCGCTTTCACGCGTCCGACCATATCGCCCAGTTTGGCGATGAAGCCGTAGCCGCCGCTGCCTGAGAGTAGGTAGTGCTGTTCGGGCTGGCCGGTGAGCATGGCGACGGGTTTCGCGCCGTTTTGCAGCTCAATTAAGGATGAAACCGGCACGCCGTCGCCTCGTCCGCCGGGGATTTCGGCGGCATCAAGCGTGTAGGTTCTGCCCAATGAATCCAGGATGACAACGGGTAAAACGGTACGGCCTTCGAGGGTTTGTTTGAGGCGGTCGCCTTCTTTGAACGCGGTTTGGCTCAAATCGAGATTGTGTCCGGCGCGGCTGCGTATCCAGCCTTTTTCCGACAAAATCAGCGTGATGGGTTCGTCGGCGGTGGTTTGCGTCAGCACGGCGCGTCCGGCCTCCTCCACCAGCGTGCGGCGCGCGTCGCCGAACTGCTTCATGTCCGCCTGCATCTCTTTGATAATCAGCTTGCGTTTTTCGTTTTCGTCGCCCAAAAGGATATTCAGACGGCCTTGTTCCTCACGCAATTCATTCAATTCTTTTTCGAGTTTGAAACCTTCCAAACGCGCCAACTGGCGCAGGCGGATTTCCAAAATGTCTTCGGCTTGGATTTCGGTCAGCCCGAACGCCGCCATCAAATCGGCTTTCGGGTCGTCTGATTCGCGGATGACTTTAATCACTTCGTCAATGTGCAGAAAGACTTTCAGACGGCCTTCAAGGATGTGCAACCGTTTTTCCACTTGGTTCAAACGGAATTTCAGACGACGTGTTACGGTAACGACACGGAAATCCAACCACTCCTGCAAAATCGTTTTCAGGTTTTTCTGCGCGGGGCGGTTGTCCAGCCCCATCATCACCAAATTCATGGACACATTGCCTTCCAGTGAAGTCTGCGCCATCAACGTGTTGATGAAGGTATCCGTATCGATGCGGCTGGATTTCGGCTCGAACACTAGGCGCACGGGATGCTCGCCATCGGACTCGTCGCGCACGCGGTCGATTAAATCCAGCATCAGCTTTTTGGTATTGAGCTGGTCTTGGTTGAGCTGCTTTTTACCCGCTTTCGGTTTCGGGTTGGTTTGTTCTTCGATTTCGGCAAGGATTTTGGCGGAATTGGCGTTCGGCGGTAGCTCGGTCACAATCACCCGCCATTGCCCGCGCGCCAGCTTCTCGATTTCGTAACGCGCACGCACACGCACGCTACCCTTGCCGGTTTCGTAAATCCGGCGCAATTCATCCGCCGGCGTGATGATTTGACCGCCGCCGGCAAAATCGGGGGCGGGGATGTATTGCATCAGGTCGGCGGTTTCCAGCGTCGGCTTTTTCAACAGCGCAATCGCCGCCAGCGTGACTTCGTTCAAATTGTGCGACGGAATTTCGGTCGCCATGCCCACCGCGATGCCTGACGCACCGTTGAGCAAGACCATAGGTAGGCGGGCGGGCAGGTGCAGCGGTTCGTCAAACGCGCCGTCGTAGTTCGGCACGAAATCCACCGTCCCCTGATTGATTTCTGACAACAGCAATTCCGCAATCGGCGTCAGCCGCGCTTCGGTGTAACGCATCGCCGCCGCCCCGTCGCCGTCGCGCGAACCGAAGTTGCCGATGCCGTCGATTAAGGGATAGCGCAAGGTAAAATCCTGCGCCATGCGAACCATCGCCTCATAGGCAGAACTGTCACCGTGCGGGTGGTATTTACCCAAAATCTCGCCGACCACGCGCGCCGACTTCACCGGCTTTGCCCCCGCCGTCAAACCCATATCGCGCATGGCAAACAAAATGCGCCGCTGCACGGGCTTTTGGCCATCTGAAACTTCAGGCAGCGCGCGGCCTTTGACCACGCTCATGGCGTATTCGAGATAGGCGCGTTCGGCGTACTGACCTAATAGCAGGTAGTCTTCGCCGACGGGGGAAAGGGTGGCTTGCTCGTTCATCGAAATTTGAAAAGGCAGATAAAATAATGAGCTATATTGTAAAGCAAAACAGGCGCTTCTGCTTGGATTTGACAGGCCGTCTGAAAACTGTTTTCAGACGGCCTGTCCTTAATGGGTGCGTCGGCGGGGTGAACCGAATTGTCCATTTGAATGTGCGGAAAACATAAATTAAAGTAAACGAAATAACGGCATCGTTGTCTCAGCGGACAGGGCCTTCTTCATCGGGGGGCTTGAATCGCTATTTATTAAATTAACGGAAGGAGTTTTTATGATGCAGGAACTTAAAATGCGGCGGTCGGCGCAAATTTCAGACGGCGGTTTCACGCAGAAACGCCGTTTTTTCCGCGTTTGCTTGGGCGCGGTTTTCAGACCTTGTTCCGCCGTGTTTGCATCCGCAAAAGAAATGGTAACGGCAAAAAGGTTTTTGGCCCTTTTCTGTGCGGGTTTGTTGAGTGCGTGCAGTTCTCTTGATACGGACGGTTTGACCAATAAACCCTATTCCTCCGGCAAACGGCTTGATCCGAACTGCGACCATTATGCGACCAGCGGCGATAGCGGCAGTTGTGCGCCGACAAGGCAATGGTATCCGAAGGGCAAATAGGGGCGGAAATTGCCATATCGGCTGCCTGCCGTTTCGCCATAACGCCTGCGTACTGCCTGACGTTTTACTTTTTCCGATACCGCCTTGCCGTTTTCACCGCCGCGCGGTACCAGCGGCGTTCCGCCCGCGGGTCGGACGGGAGTCCGGCGTAGCGCAGGTTGTCGTAATCGGCCAGCAGCGTTTCCAGCGCGCCGTCCTGAATGCCGTTTTCGTGCAGCAGGCTTTTCAGTTCGGCGGCGGTAACGGAAGGGGCGGATTCGCCGCCATCGCCGAGCAGGGCGAGTTTCAGCAGCATGAAGCCTTCTTCCAGATGGTCGCGGCTGCGGTTTTTGGCCTGCCAGCGGTAGAGCGGCAGCAGGGCGGCGGCGAGTGCGGCGGGCAGGAACAGCAACAGCGTTTTCAGGTTGAATCCGCCCAAGCCGAGCAGGGAGAAGAAGCTGTTTTGGCGGCTTTGGTCGTAGTTGACCACCCATTGCTGCCAGTAAAACTGGCCGGCGTCGCGCCAGCGGCTGAAGGCGGACTCATCGGCAATCAGCACGCGGTCGTTTTGCGGCAGGGCGGAACCGATACCCTGTTCGGTACGGACGGCGGCAACGGCGGCGGTCGGGTCGACGCGCAGCCAAACCTGTTCGCTCGGAAGCCATACCTCCGTCCATGCGTGGGCGTCTTTGGCACGGATTTGCCAAAAGCCGCCCTGCGGGTTGTATTCCGCGCCCTGATAGCCGGTTACAATCCGCGCGGGCAGGCCGGCGGCGCGCATGATGACGGCGAAACTCTGTGCGTAGTGTTCGCAGAAACCCTGTCTGGTGGCGAACATAAACTCGTCGATGCTGTTGCGTCCGGCAGTCGTCGGCGGGCGCAGGGTGTAGCTGAAATGCCGGCGGGAGAAGTGGTTGAGGACGTTGCGGATGAACGCGCGTTCGGTCGGAGACTGCTTGGCCAATGTTTCGGCGAGGCGGCGCGTCTGCGGGTTGCCTTCGGGCAAGCGCGTGTAACGGCGGTATTCGGCTTCGTTGAGCGCGTGCGGCAGGGTGTCGCCCAGTGCGGCCTGCAAATCCAGCCGGCGCAAGCCTTCGCGGCTGCGTTCGGCGCGGACGGTGCCGCCCAGCCGCCGCACCAGCCCCTGCGGCAATACGCCTGCGGGGTAGTCGAGTGCGGGCAGGGCGCCGTTTTGGTCGCGGATAATCATCTGGTAGCGCACGCCTCGGCCTTCCGAAACCCGAAGCTGCGGCGCGCCGTCGGCGGCAAAGTCGGGCATGGCCTGCCAGCGCGTGCCGTCGAAATCGCTCATGATGATGGCGCGCCAGTATAAATCGCGCGGTTGGGGTTTGAGGCCGTCTGAAAAGGTGATGTTGGCCACCCATTCGTCGCTTTGCACCAGATTGCTGATGCTGCCCGGCTGCATGGTGCCCGACAGGCCTGTTTTCGCCTGCTGCCCGCCCTGCGGGATGCGCCACAATGGTTCTTTCATGCGCGGCACGCTGACGAACAACACCGCCGCCAGCGGCAGCACCGCCAGCAGCGACGAGGCGGCGCAACGCAGTGCTTCGCGCAAGCCGAGGCCGCCCGCCGATACGGCCAGGCATACCGCCGCCGCCGTCAGCGCCGCCAGCAGCCAGAGGCCGGTAAGCAGGCTCTGGTTGAACAGCACCGCCGAACCGATAAGGAACAACATCGCCAGCAGAAGCACGTTCCAGTCGCGTTGCGAGCTGCTTTCAAAGGCTTTGAGCGTTACCAACAGCAGCAGGAACGCCACGCCGCCCTCGCGCCCGAACACCGTGCCGAGCTGCGTCCAAACCAAAACGCCCGACAACACGCCCAGCAGGGCCAATACGGGTGCGGGCAGTTTGCCGATTCCCGCATACAGCAGCGCGCCGCGCACGGCCAGCAGGGCGGCAAACAACAAGACGACGGCGGTAGGCAGGGAGAAAACCAGCGGCAGGGCGGCCCAGAGCAGGGCGGCCAGCACCGTCAGCGCGGTACGCGGCGGCGGAGGGGCCGACAAAAAAGCGAAGCGGGAAGACATGGGGGCAATGTGTGGAAACGGTTATTTTGATTGGGCGGTATTTTAACCCGTATTGATTTTAAATAGGATGATTATTTGAGGCGGGGTCTTAAAGAATGAGGCCGTCTGAAATTTCAGACGGCCTCATTATCGCACGTCAGCGTGTTTTGAACTGGAAGATGACTTTCTCGGCCTGACAGCAGAACTCGAATTCGGCATCCAGCCGGAAGCCGCCGCTTTCAGGAACGATACGGCTGCCGATGCGGCAGGGTTCGCTTTCGACTTCGCGCGCCTGCGCGGTGTAGTGCGCCAACGCGTCGGCGGCGGCTTGTTCGGTTTCAAAAAGGCGGCTGACGGCGGCGGTGCGGTCGGTGCCGTCGAATATCGTGCCGGTTTCGACGGCGCAGTCGGGGCAGAGGCCGACGCCTTTTTCTTCGGTTTCGAAGGGTTTGTTTGATTTGTCCATGAGCTGTACTCCGTAAAAAAGCCGCCCACAGTATATGCCCGAATCAGGCCGTCTGAAACCGTATGGCGGTCGTACTTGACAAAAACCAAACTACAAACAGCTACTTCCAGCCGAATCGGTGGAAATATGTTATAAATAACACTTTTAAAACCACCTATGGAGCAACGACATGGAATTGGTATTTATCCGTCACGGACAAAGCGAATGGAACGCGAAAAACCTGTTTACGGGCTGGCGCGACGTGAAACTGAGCGAGCAGGGCCTTGCCGAAGCCGCCGCCGCCGGTAAAAAGCTGAAGGAAAACGGCTACGAGTTCGACATCGCCTTCACCTCCGTCCTGACCCGCGCGATTAAAACCTGCAACATCGTTTTGGAAGAATCCGACCAGTTGTTTGTGCCGCAGGTCAAAACATGGCGGCTGAACGAACGCCACTACGGCCAACTGCAAGGTTTGGACAAAAAACAAACCGCCGAAAAATACGGCGACGAGCAAGTCCACATCTGGCGCCGAAGCTACGACACCTTGCCGCCGCTGCTCGACCCGAAAGACCCGTTCTCTGCCCACAACGACCGCCGCTACGCCAATCTGCCCAGCGATGTCGTGCCTGACGGCGAAAACCTGAAAGTAACCTTGGAGCGCGTGCTGCCGTTTTGGGAAGACCAAATCGCCCCCGCATTGCTCAGCGGCAAACGTGTCCTGGTCGCCGCCCACGGCAACTCCCTGCGCGCCTTGGCCAAACACATCGAAGGCATCTCCGACGCCGACATCATGGGCTTGGAAATCCCGACCGGCCAGCCGCTGGTGTACAAATTGGACAATGATTTGAAAGTGGTTGAGAAATTCTACCTGTAACGGAATTCGGGTTAAAAAGGCCGTCTGAAAAACTTTCAGACGGCCTTTTTGTGTTCACCCATGAATCAGCGGTATTCTTCCATGATTTCGTAGCCTTTTGATTTCATACAATATAATACCAATTTTTGGGTCTGTGTTTTTTCCAAATGGTTTGCCCCGACATCACTGCGGCAATATCCAAGCTGGTCTTTTGCTTCCTGTTTGGAAATTCCCTCTTTCCCCTAATAACGGTGGGGTTGAGGCTGATTAAGGTGCGGCACATGCAGCAAGTGCCGCAGCAGACACCGCTATTAGAATGATATGCCCGGTTTTTATTTTCCACCCTGCCCTTTTGGCGGATTGTTGCCCCGTCCACCACCCGAAGGATTGCCGGTTTTGCTTGGCCAGTTTGGGTTGGTACCCGAACCGCTATTCCCTTTTCCTGTATTTGACATCGTTTACTCCTTTTCGGTAAAAATTAAAAAATCTAACAAAGTGAATCTTAATGATAATTAATATTGGGTATTAATTCAACTATAGCTTATTGTTTGAATATTCGGATTTTTCCATACTCATAATGTTTCAACATATGTTCCCATACAAAAAAAGCCGTCTGAAAACAAATTTTCGTTTTCAGACGGCCTTTTTATATCCTCAAAATCAATTTTTCAGACGACCTTACAACAAGAATATCGTCGCCAGCCCCAAGAAAATCAGAAAACCGCCGGAATCCGTTACCGCCGTAATCAGCACCGAGCTGCCCAAAGCAGGGTCGCGGCCGGATTTTTCCATGATGACGGGGATGAGTACGCCGACCGAAGCGGCAAGCAAGAGGTTCAGCGTCATTGCGGCGACCATCACCAAGCCGATGCCGATGCTGCCGTACAGCAGCCATGACACCACGCCCATGACCGTTCCCCAGATGATGCCGTTGACCAGAGCGACGCCGACTTCTTTTTTCAACAAGCGTCCCGCCTGCATCCCCGTCAACTGCCCCATCGCCATCGCGCGGACAATCATAGTGATGGTTTGGTTGCCGGAATTACCGCCGATGCCGGCAACGATGGGCATCAGCGCGGCGAGTGCGACGATTTTCTCGATGCTGCCTTCAAACGCGCCGATAACGCGGCTGGCTAGAAAGGCGGTGCAGAGGTTGACGGCAAGCCACATCCAGCGGTTTTTCACCGAATCCCAGACAGGTGCAAACAAATCCTCCTCTTCCTGCAAACCCGCCATGTTCAACATATCCGCTTCGGATTCTTCACGGATAACGTCCACCATCTCGTCAATGGTAATCCTGCCGATGAGCTTTTTGTTTTCATCGACCACGGGCGCGGTAACCAAGTCATAACGTTCGAACGCCTGCGCCGCTTCTTCCACGTCGTCTTCAGGACGGAAGCGCACGACTTCGGTCGCCATCACGTCCGCCACCAAGTCTTCGGGATCGGCGACCAAAAGTTTGCGGATGGGCAGCACGCCTTGCAGGATGTCGTTTTCATCGACCACGAAAATCTTGTCGGTATGGTCGGGCAGGCTCTCGAAACGGCGCAGGTAACGCAGCACCACTTCGCAGGCAACGTCGGCGCGGATGCTGACCAACTCGAAGTCCATAATCGCGCCGACTTGGTTGTCTTCATACGACATCGCCGCCTTGACTTGAGCGCGCTCTTCCTCGTCGCGCGTCTGCAAGGCTTCATAGACCACTTGGTGCGGCAAATCGCCCGCCAGCTCCGCCAGTTCGTCCGCGTCCAAGTCATCGACCGCCGCCAACAGCTCGTCTTTGTCCATCGACTCGATCAGTGTTTCGCGCACAGCATCGGACACTTCCAGCAACACTTCGCCGTCGTCTTCGGGCGTGACCAACAGCCAGACGATATTACGTTCGCGCGGCGGCAACGATTCCAACACGGCCGCCACGTCGGCGGGGTGCAGCTCGTTCAAAAGGACGGTCAGCTCGGTAAATTTGTCGCGCAACGCCTCGTCCTCAATCGGCACGCCTTCCTCAATTTGCGGGAAGGCGGGCGAGAGGATTTCGCACAGCGCGTGGATACGGTCGAAATCGGCGGAAACGCGCTCTACGTCGCTTTCGATACCGTCGTTTTCAAGGTTCGGAGGGGTTTGTTCGATGCTCATAAATGCTCCGCCCGCCAGACGCGGGAAGGCATTTCGGCGGGATGGTTATTGCGGGTTTGAATCGGATGGAGTGTTCAGTAAAAACGAACTGGGAAGGTCCATAATAAAAGCCTGCTGGTTCAGGCATGAGTTGGAAACGGGGCGTATTCTACCCTGTTTTTGGGCGGTTTACTATTTTTAACGGGAAGAGGCCGTCTGAAAACCTGAAACCAATGTTTTCAGACGGCCTCTTTATGGTGATGTCGAATTATTCGGCCATTTCCAGTTCGCTCAAGCCCGGCAAGTCGGCAAAGCCCCGTTCGCGCACGATTTGGCAGAAATTGTCGAGGTAGCTTTTATCGGCGTCTTCCGCGCGGATGGCGGCGTAGAGTTCGCTTTGCAGGCCGTTGGAAGTGATTTGGCGGCGGACGACGTAGCCTTTTTCGAGATAGGGCATCACCGTCCAATAGGGTAGGGCGGCGATGCCCCTGCGGCTGGCGACGAGCTGGATGATGGCGATGGTCAGTTCGCTGTGGCGGCGCGGCGGGTTGATGCCTTTGGGCAGCAGCACCTTGCGCAGCAAATCCAGCATTTCGTCGGGAACGGGATAGGTAATCAGGGTTTCGCCGATAAAGTCTTCGGCTTCCCAGACGGGTTTGTCGGCAAGCGGGTGGTCCTTGGCGCAGATGCCGACCATTTCGTAGGCAAACAGCGGGCGGAAGCGGATGCCGTTTTGTTTCTCGGCTTCGGAAACGATGGCGAGGTCGGCGCGGTGCTGCATCAGCAATCCGACCGGATCGGCTTGGAAGCCGGAGACGATGTCCAATTCGACCTGCGGCCACATGGGGCGGAACTCGCCCATCGCAGGCATCAGCCAGTCGAAACAGGTATGGCATTCGACCGCCAGCCGCAACTCGCCCGCCTCGCCTTCGATGATGCGCGCCAAGTCGCGTTCGGCGGCGGCAACCTGCGGCAGCAGGTCGCGGGCAAGCTGGAGCAGGCGTTCGCCGGCCGGAGTAAAACGCAAAGGGGAGGATTTGCGTTCGAACAAGGGGGTGTCGTAGTAGTTTTCGAGGGCGCGGATTTGGTGCGAGAGGGCGGATTGGGTCAGGAAAACGCGTTTGGCGGCAAGGGAGACGCTGCCGGTTTCTTCCAGCACCAGCAGGGTTTTGAGGTGGCGCAATTCGATGATGGAGTCCATGTTTCAGACGGCCTTACGGATGGAAGGAGGCATATTAAAATAATTCGCGCTGGCATGTAAACATAAGGGAAGGGCGGTCAAACAGTGAAACGGCTTGTAATCCGATGTCCGGCGGATGCGGCGGAATACGGGTTTTCGGATAAAATACATGCCCTGTTTTCGAAAAAGAAAGGAACGCCAAATGGCTGGATGTCGGGAAATTTTGGACTGGTGCGCCCAAACGCTGCAAACGGACGTGTTTAAAGATTACGCCCCCAACGGTTTGCAGGTCGAAGGAAAAGCGGAAATCGGAAAAATCGTTACGTCGGTTACGGCGAGCAAAGCGGCGGTCGATTTCGCCGCGGCGCAGCAGGCCGATATGCTGCTGGTGCACCACGGGATGTTTTGGAAAAGCGAGCCGGTTACGGTTACGGGGTGGAAAAAAACGCGTATCGAAACATTGCTGCGCCACCAAATCAACCTTACCGGATACCATCTGCCGCTGGATGCGCATCCCGAATTGGGCAACAACGCGCAGCTTGCCAAACTTCTGGACTGGGAGTTGGAAAAACAGTTCGGCGAGCAGAACCTGTTGAACGCAGGCCGTCTGAAAAAAACGCAGAGTCTGGCGCAGTTGGCGCAGAGTATCGAACTGAAGCTGGAACGCAAACCGGTAGTCGTCGGCGATGCCGGCAGGGAAATCCGCCGCATCGCATGGTGCACCGGCGGGGCGCAGGGATTTTTTCAGACGGCCATCGACGAAGGCGTCGACGCATATGTAACCGGCGAAATTTCTGAGGCGCAATACCATTTGGCCAATGAAACCGGCGTCGCCTTCATCAGTGCTGGACACCATGCTACGGAGCGTTACGGAATCAGGGCATTAGGCGAAGCATTGGCGCAACGGTTCGATGTAGTATGGTGTTGTTTCGACGAGCCGAATCCCGCCTGAAAAGTTGAAATATATCAGAAAAACTTTACCTTACTTTAAATAATGCTTTGAGTATCACGGCAAACTAGGTAGAATTACATTGTTTAATGGCTCGGTATTTCCAAAATTTTAGGACGACTGAATAATGGATAATCATGAAATCAACAACGGCCGCCGCCGTTTCCTGATACTCGCGACAAGCGGGGCGGGAGGTGTGGCTGCCTTAGGTGTGGCTACGCCCTTCGTGGCAAGCTTTTTCCCTTCGGAAAAGGCTAAAGCCGCAGGTGCCGCCGTCGAAATCGACGTCAGCAAAATCGAATCAGGGCAGATGATGACTGCCGAGTGGCAGGGCAAACCGATTTGGGTGGTCAACCGCACCGCCCAGCAGCTCAAAGACCTCAAGGCGCTCGACGGCGCAGTAAGCGACCCGAAATCAGAAGTCGAGCAGCAGCCTGAAAACTGCAAAAACGAAACCCGTTCGATTAAGCCGAATATCTTTGTGGCCATCGGTATCTGCACTCACTTGGGCTGTTCGCCGACCTACCGTCCCGACGTCGCCCCCGCAGATTTGGGGTCGGCCTGGAAAGGCGGCTTCTTCTGTCCGTGCCACGGCTCGAAATTCGACATGGCCGGACGTGTGTATAAAGGTGTTCCTGCACCGACCAACTTGGTCGTACCGCCGTATAAATATCTGAGCGATACCACCGTGTTGGTAGGCGAAGCATAAAAATAAGGAACGATAATTATGGCAAACCAAACCAATAGCAAAGCAAAAGCATTGTTAGACTGGGTGGACGCCCGCTTCCCCCTGTCTAAAATGTGGAATGAGCATCTGGCGCAATACTATGCGCCCAAGAACTTCAACTTCTGGTATTACTTCGGTTCGTTGGCCCTGCTTGTGCTGGTGATTCAAATCGTCAGCGGTATATTCCTGACCATGAACTACAAGCCGGACGGAAATCTGAATGCTTATCACCTGCCTGCCGCCTTCACCGCGGTAGAGTACATCATGCGCGACGTGTCGGGCGGCTGGATTATCCGCTATATGCACTCCACAGGCGCATCTTTCTTCTTCATCGTCGTCTATCTGCATATGTTCCGCGGCCTGATTTACGGTTCGTACAAAAAGCCGCGCGAATTGGTATGGATTTTCGGTTCGCTGGTATTTTTGGCATTGATGGCGGAAGCCTTCATGGGCTATCTGCTGCCGTGGGGGCAGATGTCGTTTTGGGGTGCGCAGGTAATCATCAACCTGTTCTCAGCCATTCCCGTAATCGGTCCCGATTTGTCCACTTGGATCCGCGGCGATTTCAATATTTCCGACGTAACGCTCAACCGTTTCTTCGCCCTGCACGTTATCGCCGTGCCGCTGGTGTTAATCGGTTTGGTTGTGGCGCACATCATCGCCTTGCACGAAGTGGGTTCCAATAACCCTGACGGTGTGGAAATCAAAAAACTAAAAGATGAAAACGGCGTGCCTTTGGACGGTATCCCGTTCCATCCTTACTATACCGTTAAAGACATCTTGGGCGTCGTAGTATTCCTGATTGTGTTCTGCGCGGTATTGTTCTTCGCTCCTGAAGGCGGCGGCTATTTCCTCGAAGCCCCCAACTTTGACGCGGCCAATCCGTTGAAAACGCCGGCACACATTGCTCCCGTATGGTATTTCACCCCGTTTTACGCCATTTTGCGTGCGATTCCTTCTTTCTTGGGTACGCAGGTTTGGGGCGTTATCGGCATGGGGGCTGCGGTGGTCTTGATTGCCCTACTGCCTTGGTTGGATCGCGGAGAAGTGAAATCAGTCCGTTATCGAGGCCCGATTTTCAAAACGGCTTTAGTGTTGTTTATCATTTCATTCATCGGTTTGGGTATTTTGGGTGCAATGGTGGCAACCGATGCCCGTACGTTGGTTGCGCGTATCCTTTCGTTTATCTATTTCGCCTTCTTCTTGGGTATGCCGTTTTATACCAAATTGGATAAAACCCAACCGGTTCCGGAACGCGTAACCATGAGTACGACCAAACAAAAAATCATGTTTTTTGTTTACACCAGCATTACTCTGGTAGGCGCATACCTGTTTGCAACATACATCTGATGAGGGCAGCGAAAATGAAACACACTCTGAAAAACTGGGTTGCTGCCTTATTGTTGGCAGCTCCGATGAGTATGGCTCTTGCTTCAGGAGGCCATGCCAATTATGAAAAAGTCGATATCGACCTGCGTGACCAAGTCAGCCTGCAACACGGTGCGCAAATCTTCGCCAACTACTGTCTTTCCTGCCACTCGGCCAGCGGTATGCGTTTCAACCGTCTGAGAGACATCGGCTTGACCGAGGATGAAATCAAGAAAAACCTGATGTTTACCACCGATAAAGTGGGTGATGTCATGCTGTCGGCGATGAATCCCAAAGACGCGGCTAAATGGTTTGGTGCGGAACCGCCCGATTTGACGTTGATTGCCCGTTCCCGCGGCGCGGATTATCTGTATGCTTATATGCGTGGTTTCTATAAGGATCCGACCCGTCCGAACGGTTGGAACAATACGGTGTTTGACAAGGTCGGTATGCCGCATCCGTTGTGGGAACAGCAGGGGATCCGGGCGGTTGAGTTGGATGCCAAAGGCCAGCCCGTTATGGTCAAGGACGAACACGGCAACCTGACTCCGAAACTATATTGGGAATCGACCGGTCTGCACAGCCGCCGTCTGCCTAACGGTAAAGTCATTGAAAAAGAGTATGACGACTATACGCGCGACTTAGTAAACTTCTTGGTTTATATGGGTGAACCGGCTCAACTTGAACGTAAGCGCATAGGGTATATGGTCATGATTTTCCTGTTGGCTGTTATGCTGCCGCTGGCATATTTCCTGAAAAAAGAATACTGGAAAGACGTACATTAATCTTTATTGAATGGGTAAAAAGGCAAGGTCGAAAAACTTTGCCTTTTTCTTTTTCAGACGGCATATGAAAATCGGCTGCTTGCGGTTGGATATAATTTAGTAATGCTGGAATATATTTTTATAAAATAATAGATTACGTTGGTTTTCTAGATTGGGAACATACAATCGGCTATAATTGCACAATTAAGTTTGTATATGGCCGTCTGAAAGACGGTATTTTGCAGGAGTTTAAAGAATTATGATGACATTGTATTCCGGGATTACTTGTCCGTTCAGCCAGCGCTGCCGTTTCGTGTTGTACGAAAAAGGAATGGACTTTGAAATCAAGGATGTGGATATTTTCAACAAACCTGAAGATTTAGCCGTGATGAATCCGTACAACCAAGTTCCGGTTTTGGTAGAGCGCGATTTGATTTTGTACGAATCCAATATCATCAACGAATATATTGACGAACGGTTCCCGCATCCGCAACTGATGCCGGGTGATCCGGTTATGCGTGGCCGAGGCCGCTTAGTACTGTACAGAATGGAAAAAGAATTGTTCAGCCTTGTGCAGGTTTTGGAAACTCCCGAATCGACAAATAAAGAACAAGCCAAAGCCCGTGAAGCCATCGGTAACGGTCTGACTTTGCTGGCACCTTCTTTTGCAAAAAACAAATACATCTTAGGCGATGATTTCTCTATGATTGATGTGGCTTTGTCCCCCCTGCTGTGGCGATTGGACTATTACGACATCAAATTGGGCAAGACTGCCGCTCCGTTGCTGAAATATGCCGAACGTATTTTTCAGCGTGAGGCTTTCATCGAAGCACTGACCCCTGCCGAAAAAGCAATGCGCCGCTGACCGCAGAAAGGACAAACCGATGACTACGGGTACGAAACCCTATTTGCTCCGAGCGTTATATGAATGGTGTGTGGATAATGGCCAGACGCCGCATATTGTCGCTTGGGTAAACGAGCATACGCGCGTGCCTATGCAATATGTGCGCGAAAATGAAATCGTGTTGAATATCGGCCCGACAGCCAGCCATAATCTCAATATTGATAATGAATGGGTGAATTTTTCGGCCCGCTTCAATGGTGTGGCACACGATATTTGGATTCCCGTTGGTCATGTTGTCAGCATTTTTGCACGCGAAAGTGGGGAAGGGATGGGTTTTGAAGTTGAGCCGTATCAGCCGGAAAATATTCCGACTCAGGAACAAATACCTCAGTCCGAATCCAAAGATACGGAAAGTGCGAAACCGAAAAAAGGATTGAAACTGGTTAAGTAAACAAAAAAGGCCGTCTGAAAAAATGTGAACTGCACCTCAAAAGTTGGACATTCTCTCCAACCCGCCAAGGTGCAGTTTTTTATGACCCAATATACATTAAATATCAAGCCGTATTCCATTATCTGCGCATACGCAGCCGACAGCGCACCCAGACCATTACGGCCTCTTCCGCATCC
>NZ_JBJGEB010000007.1:0-149563 GCF_045062685.1 Neisseria oralis | reverse complement strand
CAACCCCGACATCCCCCGCCCCGCGCGACTGGCTGCTGCTTATCGGCGGTAGCACCTACAAATTCACGCTGACCGGTTTTTATCTGGTCGCGCTGGTCGCTATTTTGAAAAACCACGGTTACAGCCTGAACCAACTGAGCTGGATACATCTAATCGGCGGTATCGAAGCGGCGAAGGTGTTGTTTGCCGCGCTGATGGAGCGGCGGCCGGCGGGGCGGTTCGGGCGGTTTCGCGGCTGGCTGCTGGCGGCGACGCTGGGGCTTTCGGCAGTGTTCGGGCTGATGGCCTGTACCGACATCACGCAGAACTTCCCGCTGCTTCTGGCCTGCTGCGTTTTGCTCTCGGTCATGTCGGCGGTATACGGCTGCGCGATGCTGGGTTTGTCGTGCATCGTTCTGCCGCACCGCGAACGCGGTTTCGGCGGCGTGATTCAGACGATGGCGGCGCGCGGCGGCAAGATGATAGGCGGCGCGCTGGTATTGTGGCTGTATCAGGAACACGGGCAGACGGCGGCGGCGGGCTTTATGCTGGCGTTCACCCTGCTGATGTTGCTGCAACTCTTGTGCTACCGCGAGCCAGAAAGCCCGACGGCGCAAGGCGGTTTGACGGCGTTGGCGGCACGGCTGGTCTCCTTTTGGCAGCAGCCTGAAACGGGCTGGCGGTGGCTGGTTTTGCTGTTTACCGTTGCCGCACCGTATGCGTTTGCGGCGGCGACTTTTGTGCCCAAGCTGGCGGATTTGGGCTTCACTCCGAAGCAGACGGGCGGGATTCTGGCGGTGGGCATTCCTGTTGCCTGCCTGATCGTTACGCCGCTGTCGGGCTGGTTTTCGCGCAATTATCCGCGCCGTAAACTCGTGTTCCTGCTCTACGCGCTGCAACTGCCGCTTTTAGCGTCCATGACCGCCATCGACGCGCTCGCCCGCGTCCACCCTTGGCTGCCTCCCGCGCAAATCATCGCCCTGAGCCTGAGCTACACGCTGCTGCTGCCGGTGATACTGGCGTTGGTGATGGACAAATCCGACCGCGCCACCGCCGCACTCGACAGCAGCCTGCAATTTTCCGTGGTTCTGCTCGGCAGTTACGCGGCCGGTTTCGCCGCCCTGCGGCTGGCAAAGGCGGTCGGCTATGCCGATGCGTACTGGGCGGCGGTGGGCCTAGCCGTATTGGCGGGCGGGCTGCTGTATGCGTGCCGAAGCTTGTTTGATGCGGGTGAGCCATAGGCAAAGGCCGTCTGAAAATGTTTCAGACGGCCTTTTGAATCCATATTAAAATACGGCGAAACCAAACCAACCACTCCACCATGTCCAAAAAAATCCTCATCATCACCCCGAGCTGGATTGGCGACTGCGTCATGACCCAGCCGCTTTACCGCCGCCTGCACGAACTCCATCCCGGCTGCACCATAGACGCATTCGCGCCCAAATGGTCGATGGCAGTGTTCGAGCGTATGCCCGAAATCAGCCGCGTTATTGAAAACCCATTCGGACACGGCGCGTTGGAACTGAAAAAACGCTGGCGCATCGGGCGCGAACTGGGCAAACAGGGTTACGACCAAGTTATCGTACTGCCCGGCTCGCTCAAATCCGCCCTCATCGCCTTCGCCACCGGCATCAAGCAGCGCACCGGCTACGTCGGCGAATCGCGCTATCTGCTGCTCAACGACATCCGCAAACTCGACAAAGCCGCCCTGCCCCTGATGGTCGACCGCTACACCGCCCTCGCCCATCCGACGCAGGCGGACTTCAACGGACATTCCGATAACCCGCGTTTCACCATTTCCCCCGAAAGCCGCGCCGCCGCGCTTGCCAAATACGGCTTGGCCACGGACAAACCCGTTCTCGCCTTCTGTCCGGGCGCGGAATACGGCCCCGCCAAACGCTGGCCCGCGCGCCATTTCGCCGAACTCGGCCGCCGCTATCTGGCGGAAGGCTGGCAGATTTGGCTGTTCGGCTCGCAAAAAGATTTCGACATCGCCGAAGAAATCAACCGACTTTCAGACGACCTCTGCACCAACCTTTGCGGCAAAACCAACCTTTCCGAAGCGATTGACCTGCTCTCCTGCGCCGACACCGTCGTCTGCAACGACAGCGGCCTGATGCACCTCGCCGCCGCCCTAGACCGCAAACTCGTCGCCGCCTACGGCTCGTCCAGCCCCGACCATACCCCACCCTTGAGCCCAAAAGCCAAAATCGTCAGCCTGCACCTCGAATGCTCGCCCTGCTTCAAACGCAAATGCCCGTTAGGACACACCGACTGCCTGAACAAACTCACGCCGGACATGGTTCAAAAAGCGGCGGAGGAATTGGCGCAAACGGAATCCTAATAAACATCAACCGACAATCCTGTAATCAGCAGTAAGACCATACGACAAAAGGTCGTCTGAAACCTGCCTTCCAAAACAGATTAAAATGGCAATACCCACGCCGTCATTCCCGCGCAGGCGGGAATGACGGCATAGAGGCT
This sequence comes from Neisseria oralis, assembly GCF_045062685.1. Taxonomy (NCBI): domain Bacteria; kingdom Pseudomonadati; phylum Pseudomonadota; class Betaproteobacteria; order Neisseriales; family Neisseriaceae; genus Neisseria; species Neisseria oralis. The sequence goes on along the minus strand of NZ_JBJGEB010000007.1, from coordinate 147,100 downwards.
TCTTATTTTCCTTCACCCTATCTTTTCAGACAGAAGTAGCGTGGGCTTTGCTCGCGAAATCTACCGATTCCCGATACGGTGTTTATCCACCATCGTTATTCCCACTTTCAAATTTTCAGACGACCTTGCCACCATTGACCTCGAAACCCCATACTGCCGCGAAACAAACCGCAAGTTAACCGCCTCCTCCCTGTTTTGTATTGAATTCCCGTTCAGACGACCTTATCATCAACCCATTCCCATTTTTCCCGCAGAAATACCATGCAAAACATCCAAGACTACGTCCGCCGCACCGCGTCCGCCGCCAAGCAGGCTTCCTATGTTGTCGCCGCCGCCGAGACCGCGCAAAAAAACGCCGCACTCCTGCGCACCGCCGAACTCATCAAACACCATCAAACCGCCATCCTCGCCGCCAACGCCCAAGACATGGAACAGGCCGCGCAGAAAGGTTTGAACGACGCCCTGCTCGACCGCCTGCGGCTGAGCGAAAAAACCATAGACACCATGTGCGAAGGTTTGCGCCAGATTGCCGCCCTGCCTGACCCCGTCGGTGAAATGGACGAATTCCGCACCCGCGAAAACGGCCTGCAAATCGGCAAAATGCGCGTACCGCTGGGCGTTGTCGGTATCATTTATGAATCCCGCCCCAACGTAACCGTCGATGCTGCCGCCCTCTGCCTCAAGTCCGGTAACGCCTGCGTCCTGCGCGGCGGCAGCGAAGCCTTCAACAGCAATATGGCGCTTTCCAAACTGATTACGCAGGCGTTAGTTGAAAACGGTCTGCCCGCAGCAGCCGTCAGCCTGATTGAAAACACCGACCGCGAAAGCGTCGGCGCCATGCTGCAAAGCCCAGAGTTTATCGACGTCGTCATCCCGCGCGGCGGCAAGTCGCTGGTTTCCCGCATCGCCGCCGAAGCCCGCGTGCCCGTCATCAAACACCTCGACGGCATCTGCCACGTCTATATCGACCGTGCCGCCGACGCCGACAAAGCCGTCAACATCGCCTTCAACGCCAAAACCTCGCGCTACGGCACCTGCAACACCATGGAAACCCTGCTCGTCCACCAAAGCCGCGCCGCCGAAATCCTGCCCGTATTGGCGGAGAAATACGCCGCCCGCAACGTCGAGCTGCGCGGCTGCACGCGTACCCTTTCCATCCTGCCCCACATTCAGACGGCCTCCGAAGAAGACTGGGACACCGAATACCTCGCCCCCATCCTCTCCGTCAAAATCGTCGACAGCCTCGAAGAAGCCGTCTCCCACATCAACACCCACGGCAGCCACCACACCGACAGCATCGTAACCGAATCCTACACCGATGCCCGCACCTTCCTGCGTACGGTCGACAGCGCCAGCGTCATGGTCAATGCCTCCACCCGCTTCGCCGACGGCTTCGAGTACGGCCTCGGTGCGGAAATCGGCATTTCCACCGACAAAATCCACGTCCGCGGCCCCGTCGGTCTGCACGGGCTGACTTCGCAGAAATGGATTGTGTTGGGCGACGGGCAGGTACGGAAGTAAAACGGCTTAGGCAGCCCGAAACCAAAGGCCGTCTGAAACGCCGCATTTCAGACGGCCTGCCGATATATAACGAAATCATCTTTTTTTAAAACCAAGCATTCTTTCCCATTTTCAGACGGCCTGTTTAAAGTAACGTCCAGTTTGAGAAATAAGGAAAGAACCATGACCGCAACCACCGCCCCGCTTTTGCGCTTCATCACCGCCGGCAGCGTCGACGACGGCAAATCCACCCTCATCGGCCGCCTGCTCTACGACAGCAAAACCCTGTTGACCGACCAGCTCGACAAACTCAACCGCGCCGCCGAAAACGGCGAAACGCCCGACTTCGCCAGCCTCACCGACGGCCTTGCCGCCGAGCGCGAACAAGGCATCACCATCGACGTCGCCTACCGCTATTTCGCCACGCCCAAGCGCAAATTCATCATCGCCGACACGCCCGGACACGAACAATACACCCGCAACATGGTAACGGGCGCATCGACCGCCGACGCCGCCATCGTCCTGATAGACGCAACGCGTGTCGATTTTTCCGGCAGCGAACCCGTCCTCCTGCCGCAGACCAAACGCCACAGCGCGATTCTGAAACTCTTGGGCTGCCCCAACATCATCGTCGCCGTCAACAAACTCGACCTGCTCGACTTCGACGAAACCAAATATCAAGCCATCACTGACGCCTACCGCAAGCTGGCAGAACAAATCGGCCTCCAAGCCCAAATCCACTTCCTGCCCATCAGCGCGTTAAAAGGCGACAACATCGTCAACGCCAGCAGCCAAACCCCGTGGTATCAAGGTTTGCCGCTGTTACCCCTGCTCGAAAGCCTGCCCGTTAACCGTCAAAACGCCGCCGACCAGGCCGCCCTTTTCCCAGTGCAGCGCGTCGCACGGCAAGACGGCAGCAGCAGCGACGACTTCCGCGGCTATCAAGGCAGGCTGGAAGCAGGCCGTCTGAAAACCGGCGACGAAATCAAAATCCTGCCTGGCGGACATACCGCCAAAATCGCCGAAATCTACAATCCAAACGGCAAAACCGAATCCGCCGAAGCAGGCGAAGTGCTGACCGTTACGCTAGACACCGACCTCGACATCTCGCGCGGCAACAGCATCGCCGCCGCCGACAGCCCCGTCGCGCCCGAACAGCAGTTCCAAGCCGCGCTGTGCTGGTTCGACGACATTCCGCTCAACCTGCGCCGCAAATACCTGCTGAAACACACCACCCAAACCACCCCCGTCAAAATCAGCGCGATTTCCTACGTTTGGGACGTGAACACCCTCAGCCGCGTCGAATCCGCCGACACGCTCAAACTCAACGACATCGGCAGCGTCAGCCTCAAAACCCAGCAGCCGATTGCCGCCGCGCCCTACGAAGAAAACCATGCCCTCGGCGCGTTCATCCTGATAGACGAAGCCACCAACCACACCGTCGCCGCAGGCATGATACGCGGCGGCGGCCAATCCGACAGTTTCGAAATCTGAGTGCGGCATCCCGACCGCAGGCCGTCTGAAGAGTGTTTTCAGACGGCCTGTTACGCTATAATCCCCCGGTAACTTTGCAAACCGAAAGCCGTACATGAACAAAATCCTTCTGACTGCCGCCGTCTTACTGCTGGGCGCCTGCGGGTTCCACCCCAAAGGCATGGGCGGCATCTCCCATCCGCTTCCCTACCAGGCATGGCACATCGCCAACGGACAGACCATGCAGCAGGCGTTGTACAAAGCCCTGCGTTACGCCGACGGCAATCCGGTCGGCGCGGACAAAGCGCAGGCCGTGCTGACCGTCAGCCGCATCGATACCCGCAAAGACATCTACACCATCACCCGTGCCGCCGAAATCAACGAATACCTGCTGATTCTGCGCGTCGAAGCACAGGCGTCGGTCAACGGCGAACCGCTGGGCGAACCGATAACCGTCGTCGTCAACCGCAAAATGGATTACGCCAACAGCGACGTATTGGGTAAGGCCGAAGAAGAACAGACCATCTGGTCGGAAATGCGTACCGATGCCGCCGAACAAATCGTGCGCCGCCTTACCTTCCTGAAAGCCCCGCAATAAATGGCCTCGGCAGACATCGAACAGCTCAGTCCCGACTCGCCGCTCAAACCGCTTTATGTGATTCACGGCGAGGAAGACCTGCTGCGGATAGAAGCGCTCGACACCCTGCGCGCCGCCGCCAAACGGCAGGGCTACCTCAACCGCGAAGTCTATACCGCAGACAATGCGTTCGATTGGAACGAACTGCTGCAATCGGCGGGCAGCGCCGGACTGTTTGCCGACCTGAAACTGCTGGAAATCCATATTCCCGGCGGCAAACCCGGTAAAAACGGCGGCGAAGCCCTGCAATCGCTGGCCGAACACCTGCCCGAAGACACCGTAACCGTCGTCATGCTGCCCAAGCTGGAAAAAGCCCAGACGCAGGCCAAATGGTTCGGCGCACTGGCGGCCAAAGGCATCATGCTCGAAGCCAAAGCCGTCGGCACCGCCGCCCTGCCGCAATGGATAAGGGGCCGTCTGAAAAAACTCGGCCTCGGCATCGAAAGCGACGCGCTGACCCTGTTTGCCGAGCGCGTAGAAGGCAACCTGCTGGCCGCCAAACAAGAAATCGACAAACTCGCCCTGCTCCACCCGCAGGGCCATACCGTCAATATGGCCGACGCCGAAGCGGCCGTGGCCAACGTCGCCCGCTTCGACGTTTTCCAGCTTGCGGGCGCGTGGATGAAGGGCGACGGCCTGCGCGTGGCGCGCCTGCTCGAAGGTTTGGAGGAAAGCGGCGAAGAACCGGTCCTGCTGCTGTGGGCGGTGGCCGAAGACATCCGCACCCTCATCCGCCTGACCGCCGCGCTCAAGCAAGGGCAAAACGTCCAATCCCTGCGCAACAGCCTGAGGCTGTGGGGCGACAAGCAGACTCTGGCGCCGATGGCTGCCGGACGCATCCGCACCGGCCGCCTGCTCGCCGCCCTGCAAACCTGCGCCAAAATCGACCGCATCATCAAAGGCGCGGAAGACGGCAATGCATGGTCGGAATTCAAACGGCTGGTTGTCGGCCTGGCGGCGTAAAGGCAGGCCGATACGGTTCCACCGCCGGACGAAAATACTGTAAAATGCCGTTAAACAGGCGCCATCCGCCGCCTACTCCGCACACAGGCCGTCTGAAAACGGAAATCCTTTTTCAGACGGCCCGAAACTTATTCCAAGGAAACGCAACCACATGGATACAAAAGCAAAAATCCGCTTAGGCGGTTTAATCCTGCTGGCAACCGCCGTATTGAGCCTGATACTGGTGCTGATTGTCGATTCATGGCCCATCGCCATCCTTTCCGCCATCGTCATTATGGCCGCGGCGGCAGGCGGCTTCGTCTGGACGTCGCGCCGCCAGCAGCGCCAGTTTATCGAGCGCCTCAAAAAATTCGACATCGACCCCGAAAAGGGCCGCGTCAACGAGGCCAACCTGCGCCGCATGTACCACAGCGGCGGACAGGCGCAGAAAGATGCCGTTACCCTAATCTGCCTGTCGCAGAAATGCTCGGTGGACGAAGCGCACGCCATGTTTAAAAAACGCCCCACCCGTCAGGAAATCAACCAGATGGCGATGCAGCAGTCTAAAGGCCGCAAACGCCCGCACCGCTGACCAACCCGTACCGGAGGCCGTCTGAAAAAAACCGTTTTCCCGTTTTCAGACGGCCTCCGCCCCAAAACAACAAGGTAAACCGATGCCAACACTGCAAGACAAAATCATCATGGTAACCGGCGCGTCGCAAGGCTTGGGCGAACAAGTGGCCAAAGCCTACGCCGGCGCCGGCGCCACCGTAATTCTGGTGGCGCGCCATCAGAAAAAACTGGAAAAGGTATACGACGCCATCGCAGCGTCGGGCGGCCCCGAACCTTTCGCCATCTGCTTCGACCTGATGAGCGCGGAAGAAAACGAGTTCGCACAGTTCGCCGCCGCCGTCGACGAAGCCACCGGCGGCAGGCTCGACGGCATCGTGCACTGCGCCAGCTATTTCTATTCCCTCTCCCCGCTGGATTTCCAGACCGTCGCCGAATGGGTCAACCAATACCGCATCAACACCGTCGCGCCGATGGGCCTGACCCGCGCGTTCGCCCCGATGCTCAAAGCCTCGCCCGACGCTTCGGTTATCTTCGTGAGCGAAAGCCACAGCGAAACGCCCCAAGCCTATTGGGGCGGTTTCGGCGCCTCTAAAGCCGCGCTGAACTATCTGTGCAAAGTCGCCGCCGACGAATGGGAACGCTTCCCCAACCTGCGCGCCAACGTCCTCATTCCCGGCCCGATTAACTCGCCGCAGCGGATTAAGTCCCACCCGGGCGAATCGCGCACCGAACGCAAAAATTATCACGACATCCTGCCGCAATTTGTCTGGTGGGCAAGCGAAGAAAGCAAAGGCCGCACGGGGGAAATCGTTTATTTGTAGCCCGTCTGCCGCTCCCGCCCGCACAGGCAACGGAACTAGATATAACGAGGCCGTCTGAAAAACAATTTTCAGACGGCCTTTCTCTATCGAAACCGCAATCAGTTCTTCATCGACTGCACCGGCGCGGGAATCCTGCCGCCGCGGTTGACGAACACTTCGCACGAACCTTCTTTGACCGGCATCACGGGCGCGTAGCCCAGCAGGCCGCCGAACTCGACGCTGTCGCCGACGGTTTTGCCCGTTACCGGAATGATGCGCACTGCGGTGGTTTTGCTGTTGATCATGCCGATGGCGGCTTCGTCGGCGATGATGCCGGAAATCGTGTGCGCCGGCGTATCGCCGGGAACGGCAATCATGTCCAGCCCGACCGAGCAGACGGCGGTCATCGCTTCGAGTTTGTCCAGCGTCAGCACGCCTGCTTCGGCGGCGGCAATCATGCCTTCGTCTTCGGAAACGGGAATAAATGCACCGCTCAAACCGCCGACCGCGCTGGAAGCCATCATGCCGCCTTTTTTCACGGCATCGTTCAGCAATGCCAAGGCAGCCGTCGTGCCGTGCGTACCGCAGACACTCAAGCCCATTTCTTCAAGGATGCGCGCCACCGAGTCGCCGACGGCGGGGGTCGGCGCCAGCGACAAATCGAGAATGCCGAACGGGATGCCCAGTATTTTCGAGGCTTCGCGGCTGATGAGTTCGCCCACGCGGGTGATTTTGAAGGCGGTTTTCTTCACGACTTCGGCGACTTCGGTCAGGCTGACCGCGTCCGAATTTTCCAGCGCGGCTTTGACCACGCCCGGCCCCGATACGCCGACGTTGATGACGGCGTCCGCCTCTCCCGAACCGTGAAACGCGCCCGCCATAAACGGATTGTCTTCCACCGCGTTGCAGAACACGACAATTTTGGCGCAGCCGAAACCTTCGGGCGTGATTTCCGCCGTGCGCTTGATGGTTTCGCCCGCCAGTCTGACCGCATCCATATTGATGCCGGCGCGCGTGCTGCCGATATTGATGGAGCTGCACACGATGTCGGTAGTCTTCATCGCTTCGGGAATGGAGCGGATTAACACCTCGTCTGAAGGCGACATGCCTTTTTGCACCAGCGCGGAAAAGCCGCCGATAAAAGACACGCCGATGGCTTTGGCTGCCTTGTCCAAAGTCTGCGCCACGCTGACGTAAGAATCGGCTTTGGTCGCCGCCGCGATTTGGGCAATCGGCGTGACGGAAATGCGCTGATTCACAATCGGCACGCCGTATTTGGCAGACAAGTGTTTCGCCGTAGCGACCAAATCTTTGCCGACAGTGGTGATTTTGTTGTAAATGTTTTGGTTCAACACATCGATGTCGGTGCTGATACAGTCGTGCAAATCAATGCCTATGGTAATGGTGCGGACGTCGAAATGCTGGTCGGCAACCATTTTGACGGTTTCTAAAATTTCGCCGGATTGGATACTCATTACATTCCTCCGACTCAAATGCGGTGCATGGCTTGGAAGATTTCTTCATTCTGCATGCGGATATCGAGCGCGAGTTTTTTGCTCTCTTCCGCAAACAAATCCAGCATTTCCTGCCGCGATTTGGGGCATTTTGAGGTATCCACCAAGATAATCATGGTGAAGAAATCGTCCATTAGCTGCTGGCTGATATTGAGGATGTTGATTTGGTTTTCTGCGAGAATGCCGGAAACGTCGTACACGATACCGACGCGGTCTTTGCCGATGACGGTGATGACTGAGTTGTTCATAAGTCAGGGTCCTTGTAGGGGTCGTCTGAAAAATCTGGTTCGGGGAATTATAGCACCGCTTTAAAATAAGATGGCTTGGATTGTTGACAATTTTGATTATTGCCCGAACCTGATATTCCGTCTGCCGTCATTCTCGCGCAGGCGGGAATCCAGATTTATCCGTGCGGAAACCGTCAAAGAAAAAAGTTTCCTAAATTTTATGTTCTGGATTCCCGCCTGCGCGGGAATGACGGCCGCTCTTAAAATATTTGGATTTTCAAAAAGCCCTATGAAGAAGGTCGTCTGAAAACCATGTAACGAAACCGTTAACTTTGTTTTCAGACGACCTTCAGTTCAAACCGCCGCCTAAATCACTCCGAATAGGTAAATTTCGCGCGTTTGACGTTGCAAAGGATTTCATACGGAATCATACCGGCAGCTTCGGCGACTTCGTTGATGTTGACAACGTCGCCCCACAATTCGACTTCTGCGCCCAAACCTTCTTGGGAAGCATCGAGTTCGACGGTAATCATGTCCATAGACACCCTGCCAATGATGCGGCTGCGTTTGCCTTCGACGGCAACGGGTGAATTGGTCGAGGCTCGGCGCGGATAACCGTCGGCGTAGCCGCAGGCAATCAAGCCGACTCGGGTGGATTTGCTGGTGTAAAACGTCGCGCCGTAGCCGACGGGGGAATGAGGTTGCAGGACGCGTTCGCCGAATACGCGGGAAGTCAGGCGCATGACGGGTTTCAGGCGTTCGTCCACGCCGCCGAACGGAGAAATGCCGTAAAGCGCCAGTCCGGCACGACCCCAGTCGCGGCGCGCTTCGGGCACGTTCAGGATGGCGGCGGAGTTGGCGAGGCTTTCTTCGCCTTCCAAACCTTCACACGCCAAATCAAAGGCTTCGAGCTGCATTTCGGTCATGCCGTTGTCGGGTTCGTCGGCGCAGGCGAAGTGGCTGAATTTGACGATGCCGTCGACGTGTTTGCATTGTTTCAGGGCGGTGTAGGCGGAAGTGTAATTGTGCGGGAAGAAGCCGGCACGGTGCATACCGGAATCCATTTTGAGCCAGACTTTGACGGGGTTATGCCAGTTATGGGCGATTAAGGCTTCGAGTTGCCACTGGCTGCCGACGCCCGGCCACAAATTGTATTTATCGACGGTGGCGTATTCCGACGCTTCAAACACGCCTTCGAGCAATACGATGGGATTGGTAATGCCGTTCTCGCGCAATTCGACGGCTTCGTCCACGGTGGCGACGGCAAATCCGTCGGCAAGGTCGGACAATGCGGAGGCGCACCGTACCGCGCCGTGTCCGTAAGCGTCCGCTTTGATGACGGCGAGCATTTTGCCGCCGTGAATCTGTTTCAGGGTTTGATAATTGTGGCGCAGATTGTCCAAGCGGATTCGGGCATTGAGCGGGCGCATGGTGATTCCTTTTTCGATAAACGCAAAGCCGCGTTTCAGACGGCCTTTAATAATATTTAACGGCGAAGATTATAGGCTGATTCAAATGTTTTTTGAATACTGGGCCGCCAAGCCGTTAAAAGTTTAACAACAAAGTGCAGGAACACCTCTCTTGCGCAGAGTGATGCCGGTTTTGGTATGATGGCTGTCCGACAATCACACGCCACGGATCCATCTATGAAAGACTTGGACAAAATCGACTTGAAAATCCTCAAGCTGCTGCAACAAAACGCGCGGATTCCCATGACCGAACTGGCGGAAAAAGTCGGCCTGTCCACCACGCCGGTTACCGAACGGGTCAAGCGGCTGGAGCGCGACAACATCATCAGCGGCTATCACGCCCGCCTGAATCCGCACGCCGTCGGGCAAAGCCTGCTGGTTTTCGTCGAAATCAAACTACGCTCGAAATCGGGCAATATCTTTGGAGATTTCCGCCGCGAAGTAACGCGTATTCCGCAAATTCTGGAATGCCATCTCGTCTCGGGCGAATACGATTATCTGATTAAAGTCCGCCTGCCCGATATGTCGGCCTACCGCGACATGCTCGGCAACATCCTGCTGCAACTTCCCGCTGCTGCCGAAAGCCGCAGTTATGTGGTGATGGAAGAAGTAAAAGAAGGACTGATGCTGGATTTGGACTGAACCGCCGCAGTTTCAAGGCCGTCTGAAACAATATAACAATTCAGACGGCCTTTCATTTCAATTTAGATAAAAAAATGCACACAATCCATAGGAATGTGTGCCAAGTCTACAAAGGAGAAATAGAGGAGAAACTATTAACTGACTACTCGAACCAGCTAACGGGACGAATTATGCACCAAGCGAAACCAGTGTGCAACTTATTTTCTTATAAAATTTCTTATCAATGGTATTTACATGATTTATTGTAGCAAAACTTCAACAACACAAATCCGTTTTCCCAAAACGGCAAAAAAAACGCGCACATCCAAACGGATATGCGCCAAGTCTACAAAGGAGAAATAGAGGAGAAAAATCAAGCTGCACTTAAGCAACTCAACGGGCGACATTTTGCCCCTAATCCGTTACCACGTCAACATCCCCGCATAGAAACGGCAGCGTAATCCCCAAAAAACAACAATCAAAACGGCACGGCCGGTTTTATTGCAATTTTTGCCGCAGACTTTCGACGGCCTCTTCCCGCTCCCTGCGGCTCACTTCGGGCCGGCGCGTATTGAGCGAAGACCATTTCCACTGTCGGCGCGCTTTATTCAGTTCAGACGGCATCGCAGAGGGCTGCCACGGCGTCCGGCCGTTTTTCTGCAACCGCACGGGCGTTTGCGCCGCATGGCCGCGTTTTTGCAATGCATCGAGCAAGTCCATTGCGCGGGCGGCCAGAAGGGTGATGGTTTCCGCATCGATACGCAATACCTGCCGGCCGCTGATTTTGTCGGAAATATCCTGCACGTTCGGTAGTACGCCGCCAATGATGCCGCCAATGGCCGCTCCCAAACCGAGCGAGCCGCCGAGCGTAACCATGTCTACCCCCATGCCGATAAGCGCGCCGGTCGCCGCCCCTGTGCCCGTGCGTATGCCGTACTGCACCAGCAAATCACGGTCGAACGGGTCTTGGCGGAAGGCTTTGAGCGCCCATTCAGCCGTATCCACTCCGCTTTGGTAAAAACGGTAAACCTGAAGCAGCCGCTGCTGCAACTGCCTTTCAAGCTGGCGCACTTCGGCCTGCATGGTTTGCAGTATGCCGTCGGAAGCGCCGTCTGCTTCGGTTTCCTGCCGGTACGCCGCCACGTCCAGCAGGAAACCGGCGATTTCCCGTTTTGCCTCACCGTCCAACTGGTGCCATTCGCGGCGGCGCATGGCGATCAGACGGTCAAGTACGGTACGCTCCGGCAACATGGTTGCCAAATTGTCCCACAATCGGATTTCACCTTCAAAATCAAAGGCAACCGTATCAAAACCGCTGTAAACGTGCAGATTGCGCCGTGCCAGCATGGTCGTCCAAGCCGACAAATCCTGCCCGCCGACAAAATTGAACACCGGCATGACGGGTTTGGCGCACCACGACAACACCGTCAGTTCGTCTTTATATTTGTTCAACACCGGTTCGCGCGCATCCACGACATACAGCGCCATATCGCTTTGCAGTAGTTGGCGCAATACCTTCGCTTCCTGATTGAAATCCTCAGCCGCCTCCGGACTGTCGAGGAACAGTTGCAGCCGTTCGATGCCGTCCGAGCGGGATGGGGTATGCGATTCAAGCCAGTCGAGCAGGCCGCCCGCATCTTCCAGCCCGGGCGTGTCGTACAGGTACACCAGCGTATCGGGGCCGTCTGAAACGGCCGAACGCTCCACATGCCGCGTGGTGGACGGCGCGTCCGCCACTTCGCCGAACGCGCCGTCGCGCAACAGTGTGCGCAGAAGCGAGGTTTTGCCTGTATTGGTGTGGCCGACGACGGCCAAGGATAACGGATTGTTTTGCATTATGATTCCAACAAGCAATGGGTTTTCAGACGGCCTTTTGTTCCGCCATACGCCGCTCTTGGCTGATACGCGGCGGGTCAAGCCAGGCCAAGCCGCGTTCGGCCAGCGCGGCGTGCCATTGAGTCAAATAGTTTTTGAGGCCGTCTGAAACGTTGTTTTCCAGTAGGAGCTGTACCACCGCCCCACCCTGAGCGGCCTCGGCAAGGCGGACGATTTGGCGCAGGACGCCGCGGTCGGGTACGGTATGGGCGCGTACGCCGATAAGGAGTTGCGCGGGCTGACGCTGCAATTCGGCAATCAGCGCGGCAACGGCGTCGTGGCTGTCGGCCGTGCCTTTGTCCAGCCATTCCTGACCGAGCGTGTGGACATGCCAGGCTGCGTCGTGCCATTCGGTTTCGAGCATCACTGCCCATTTCGGCGCACCGCTGATGCTGATTTTCGGGGAAACGGTATGGACGGATTCGCTGCGGTTGTCAGCGTCGACGATTTCGGTCTGCCACCGGCGGATGATTTTCTGGTAATAGGGTTTGTCCAACGGCAGCCGTTCCGAATTGCGGGCAAGCAGGATTTTGCACGCAAGCCATGCGCCAAGGCGCGGCAGGATGCCGTAGCAAACGATGCTGCCGACCAGCAAACCCGACCACGCGCGGGCGTCGGCGGTGCTGCTGTTCAGACGACCTTTGAGTACGGCCTCGGCATCGGGAGCGGGAAAACCGAATTTGGCGGGCAGCCACGACAAAATATCGATGACCTTGACCGATGCGGCGTTGGTCAGCAACGTGCTTTCCCAGTTAAACGTGTATTGGCGGACAAGCAACAGCAGCAATACGGAAACCAACATTCCGAGCAATGTAGAAAGCCAGATGCTGTGCGACGCTGCGCCGATGCGCCAGCGGACGGAAGGCTTGCGCCATGCGTCGGCATAGAGCCGCAATACGGCTTGGTTGACAGGGTCTTTGCCGCGCAGCCATGTGGCGGGACTGGAGGCGAAGCGGCCGACATTCAACCGCAAACAAACCGACGCCAGCCACACCAGCAGCATCACGGTATTCATGCCCAATACACTGGCAAGAATGAAAAAGAAATTCAGCCCTTGGCTGTCCATCAATATAAAGGTGGCGGAAAAACCGCTGCCGAACACGGCCGTTGCCGCCGCAACCCATAGCCAGAACGTACCGGCCCGCGTCCGTTCGAGCGTATCGCGCAAGAGGCCGTCGCGGTCGGCCATTTTGGCACGGCGAATAATTTTCTGCTCGTAACTGCCGCCGACGCTGCGCAATGATTCGGTTATCTGCGCGGGATCGGCGGCGAAAATATAGCCTCCCTCGTCAAGGATACGCACGAGTTCGGCAAGTTGGCGTTGCAGGTTCAACATTCTGATTATGGAGGCCGTCTGAAAATAAGGCGATTTTAGCATATCCGCCTTTCGGTTTTCAGACGGCCTGAAACTGCCGCCGATTTGTCGCTTCCTTCTAATTGCAGTATGCTGATGATATACTATTAATATAATAAGGTAGGAAAATCATGAAACGTATCAACATTTTCTTTTTCGGGCTGGGCATCTGTTTGTCGGGAGCGGCATTCGCAGCGAATAATCCGGATGACGGCACATGGGCCGACCGCCGACACGACGAAGTCCACAACAGAATCAACCGCTGGGCGCATAAAATGGACGGCTGGTTCGGCACGCCCGACCCCGACAAACCCGCCAGCGCCAACCTGCGCATCATGCTGGATACCGAATGGAACAAATACGACGAGTTCTCGGTGAAACCGCGCGTCCGCGGGAAAGTGAAGCTGCCCGTATTGCAAAGGAAACTGAACGTCGTATTCGGCGACGATTCGCTTGATGACGATTTGCAGCAGGAAGCGACCGCCTACCGCAGCACGCCCGACGGCAAAAATAAAACATTCGACACGACGAAAACCCGCGACAGTAACTCATCTTTGGCCCTGCGCTGGTCGGACATCACGCAGAAACACGGCATCGAAACCGACTTCGACCTCGGTGTCCGTTCCGGCGACGATATTTACGCCCGCGCCAAAGCCGCCAAAAGCTGGCAGCTTGACGACCGCCTTTACACACGGCTGGAGCAGATTTACCGCTACGGCTTAGACAGCAAACACCATGTCCGCACCAACTGGGAAACCCGTTACCTGCCGGAAGGCAACGCCTTCATCGCCGACCAGCTCTACCTGCAATACGAGCATGACAACAAGGAAGACTGGACTTGGGGCAACAGTCTCTACCGCAAACACGACTTGAGCAAACACCGCTATTTCAACTACGGCGTATACACGGGCGGCAAAATCGAAAACAAGAAAGCCAAGCTCAACAGCTACGGCCCGTTTACCGGCTACCGCCAACCGGTTTGGCGCGACTGGCTGTTTGCCCAGACCGAGCTGAACTATTACAACGACCGCGAAAAAGACCGCAGCCACCATATCGGCGCACTATTGCGGCTTGAGGCGTTGTTCTGAACAATCAGTCTTTTAAATAAAAAAGGCCGTCTGAAAACGATATTTCCGTTTTTCAGACGGCCTTTAGAGTTTCTCTTACTACAGACGGGTCATATATGCGGAATTGGAAATTAAAATGGTAACGCGTTACTTCGCTTTGCGTATCATGTACCGTCTGCAGCCTCGCCGCTTACCTTCCTTTAATTCCCAATCCGCCATCCGGCAGACGTTTATTGCTGTTTGCCGCCGAAACCGATACTTTGCTTTTTCTCTTCAAAATAAGCCGAACCGGCAACCTCTTCCGCCCGCGGACCGAATAAGGTCAGATTGTAACGGCCTTTACCCAGTTCCGAAGACGAAGCGGTACTGTCGATACCGTTGCTCTTATCCGGACGGGGACGCAGAGGGCCTTTTTCTAAACTGATGTCTCCCAAACCTTTCAGGCCGGTAATCGTACCGCTACCTGATTTTTCATGGTAGTCGACGGTGTAATCCAGCTTACCGTTCTGATTGTCGGCAGAAGCAAACGCCTTGCCCGAATAACGGATTTTGCCGGACGACGGAACACCGCCGTCACGGGTAAATTCACCCTGTATGCTGTTGATATCCAACATCTGCCGAATATCGCGCGCACTGCCGTCTGCATTCTTGGCATAAGTCGGCTGCGTTCCGGCCACTACCGAATAGTTCTGTTTGTACAACAGCAACTGCCCGCCGTCGATTTTTCCCTCGGCATCTTTACGCTCGTAACTCAAGCCGGTGATTTTGTCCTGTTTTTTATAGCTGATGTCAAACCTGTCGCCGTGTTTGTAAGTTTTGACCTTATCCGCCCCTTTTTTCTCTTCGTCGGTAATCGTGATGGTTGATTTCTCGTCATGCAGCAAACTGTTTGTATCGGTGGACTCGATAGCAAGCTGTTTATAATTCCCGTTTGGTTTCGGTGCAAGCGGATCGGTAACCGCATTTGACAAACCGCTGCTGCCTCCTCCGCAACCGGCCAGGGTCAGAGCCGCGACAATCACATAGAAAAAATGACGCTTATTGGTATTCATAACATTATCCTTTCAAGTAAAGTACAACTACTCAAACATACGGTTATATTATAACGTCTATTTATGACATTTATAGCCACCCACTATTATTTTAGACATCTTGTCTAATCAACAATTTGATAATTAATAGAAAATAATCCCTTTTTAAGCCTGCAAATCTGTTGCAAAACAGGGAAAACCTCTGATTTATCAACAAACAATAGTAATAGTTTTTTAGCATACAATCATCAGCCCCATGACCAATAAAAAAGGCCGTCTGAAAACATGTTTCAGACGGCCTTTAAACTCAGCGTTTTCAGTGCGGCTTATTTGCTACGGCTGCAAACGATTTTCACACCTTGCCACGCGATACATACGGCGCCGCCGATGAATACCAAGTCGGCCGCAGTACGTACCCAGCGCAACGTATCGAGGATTTCCATTTGCAGGAACTGTTCGCTACGCGCATACCACAAACCTTCTGTAATCGCAGCATAAGCCTGAATCGCACCTACCGGCAACAAGCTGATGGCAATCATGCCCACTAAACCGCCGTTGAGCAACCAGAACGCCCAAGTCATCAGTTTGTCGTCAAACTCAACGTCAGGTTTCAGATAACGGGCAACCAGCAATACGAAGCCCAGCGCCAAGAAGCCGTACACACCAAAAAGAGCAGCGTGCGCGTGTACTGCGGTAGTGTTCAGACCTTGGATGTAGAACAGGGAAATCGGCGGGTTAATCAGGAAACCGAATACGCCGGCACCAATCATGTTCCAGAATGCTACGGCCACGAAACACATCAGCGGCCAACGCAGACGTTTCGCCCACGGAGACAGATGTTGGTAAGACCAGTGTTCATATGCTTCACGACCCAGCAATACCAGCGGCACGACTTCCAAAGCGGAGAAACATGCACCAATCGCCATAGAGGCAGAAGTAGAACCCGAGAAATACAGGTGGTGCAGCGTACCCGGAATACCGCCGAGCATAAAGATAGCGGCTGCGGCCAACGTAGAGGCAGT
Source organism: Neisseria oralis (assembly GCF_045062685.1). Taxonomy (NCBI): domain Bacteria; kingdom Pseudomonadati; phylum Pseudomonadota; class Betaproteobacteria; order Neisseriales; family Neisseriaceae; genus Neisseria; species Neisseria oralis. The sequence goes on along the minus strand of NZ_JBJGEB010000007.1, from coordinate 130,995 downwards.
CGCAGTGCTGCGGCGGACGAAGCCCATGTTGTAGAAGATGAATGCAAAGGCTGCGGTGGCGAATACTTCGAAGAAGCCTTCCACCCACAGGTGAACCACCCACCAGCGCCAGTATTCCATCACGGCAATCGGAGATTTTTCACCATAGAACAAACCCGGCGCATAGAACACGCCCACACCGACCATGGAGGCAACGAAAATCGCCAACAGGTTTTTGTCGGTACCTTTTTCTTTAAAGGCAGTAACGGTACAGCGCAACATCAGGAACAGCCACAGCAACAGGCCGACCATCAGCAACAGTTGCCAGAAACGGCCCAAATCAAGGTATTCGTAACCCTGATGACCGAACCAGAAGTTCAGTTCGGGCGGAATAATGTGGGTCAGGGCGATGAAGTTGCCTGCATAAGACCCGATAACCACGATAAACAGGGCGATATACAGGAAATTCACACCGGCACGCTGGAATTTGGGGTCTTTACCGCCGTTCACAATCGGTGCCAAGAACAAACCTGCCGTCAGGAAACCGGTCGCAATCCAGAAAATCGCCGACTGGATATGCCATGTACGGGTCAGGGCATACGGGAACCATTCGGAAATTTCAAAACCCAGTGCGGCATCAATACCATAGAAACCTTGGCCTTCAACGGTATAGTGTGCAGTCAGCCCGCCCAACAATGCCTGTGCCACAAACAGCACTACTGTCAGGAAAACATATTTGCCCAAGGCTTTTTGCGAAGGAGTCAACTGAACTTTGGAAATCGGGTCTTCGGTCGGAACCTGCACTTCCTCATGCTTGGTCAGGAACGAATAACCCCACATCAGCAAACCGATACCCATCAGCAACAACACCACACTTGTGAAAGACCACATGTAGTTTTCAGTGGTGGGTACGTTTTTAATCAGAGGTTCGTGCGGCCAGTTGTTAGTGTAAGTAAAGTTTTCGTCAGGACGGTTGGTCGATGCGGACCAAGAAGTCCAGAAGAAGAAGTTAAACAGTTTCTGACGCGCTTCCACACTCGGCAATGTATTGTTTTTCATTGCAAAGTGTTCGCGTGTGGATTGGAACTTGGGATCGTCGCCATACACACCCATGTAATAAGGCGTAATCTCTTCAATCGCCTTCACGCGCGTATCGCTCAAAACAACCGACCCGTCGGCCTGAATGCGGCTTTGGTTGCGGTATTCTTCGGCAGCGCGGGTTTTCAGCACGGCTTTCTGCTCTTCGGTCAGCTCATCAAACTTTTTACCGTAGTCTTTCTGAGCGGTAAGATCCAACCAAGCGACCAATTCGCGGTGCAGCCAGTCGGCCGTCCAGTCGGGTGCCTGATACGCACCGTGTCCCAAAACCGAACCTACTTCCATACCGCCAGTGGTCTGCCATGCAGACTGGCCGGCAAGAATATCGTCTTTGGTCATCAACACCTGACCGGAAGACGAAACGATTTTTTCGGGATAAGGTGGTGCCTTTTTATAAACCTCGCTGCCCATGTAGCCGAGTATGGTAAAACATACAGCCAGCACGGCAAACAGCAAGAACCAGAGCTTCTTGTACTGTCCCATTTTTTGGACTCCTTCTTTTGGTATTAACGTGGTTTATTTAATTCATACAATATGAATGTTAAAGATTGTAGCATGATTTGTTGGACTAAGAAATAAATATATGCTTAAGAAAATGTGTAAATTACTGTGACAATAGAGAAAATTTCTCATTTAACAAAACTAGACGTATATTTCTTACAAACAATCAAGCCAAAAATATATAAAATCCGTAAAGATAATTTCTTGGAACTACATTTTCCTAGTTATTAAGTATTATTTTGGTTAAATAAGGTTCATATTCGATGATTTAATTGACCTAAGTCAAGATATATAGAATAAAGCGGCTACATAATTGCCCAAAACTACATTTCACTTCACATTTCTCCATAACAAGGAAAAAACTATGAAACGCCAAACCTTAGCTGCAATCATTGCTTCAGTATTTGCCTTGGCCGCCTGCGGACAGCAGGCCGCCGAGAAACCGGCTGAAGGCTCCGCAGCTTCTACTGAAGCAGTTGCATCCGCTGCCGACACTCAGGCTTCCGCTGAAACTCCGTCCGGCGAATTGCCTGTTATCGATGCCGTAATGACCCATGCTCCCGAAGCACCTCCTCCAGTTAACCGCGACTATCCGGCCAAAGTAATTGTAAAAATGGAGACCATCGAAAAAGTCATGACCATGGCTGACGGCGTCGAATATAAATATTGGACATTCGGCGGCGACGTCCCGGGTCAAATGATTCGTGTGCGTGAAGGCGATACCGTAGAAGTGCACTTCTCCAACCATCCTACCTCGACAGTTCCGCATAACGTTGACTTCCACGCAGCAACGGGTACCGGCGGTGGCGCGGAAGCTTCCTTTACCGCACCGGGCCATACCTCAACATTCAGTTTCAAAACATTACAACCGGGTCTGTATATCTACCACTGCGCCGTCGCACCTGCGGGTATGCACATTGCCAACGGTATGTATGGGCTGATTTTGGTCGAACCTAAAGGCGGCCTGCCTAAAGTGGATAAAGAATTTTATGTTGTACAAGGCGACTTCTACACTAAAGGCAAATACAACGATAAAGGCCTGCAAGACTTCGATATGGACAAAGCCATCAAAGAGCAGCCTGAATACGTCGTATTTAACGGTCATGTAGGTTCGATTGCCGGTGACAATGCCCTGAAAGCCAAGGCTGGAGAAAAAATACGTATCTTCGTAGGTAACGGTGGCCCCAACTTGGTATCTTCGTTCCACGTTATCGGCGAAATCTTCGACACCGTACATGTCGAAGGCGGTGATTTGATTAACAAAAACATCCAGACTACCATCGTACCTGCCGGCGGTGCAGCCATCGTGGACTTCAAAGTCGACATCCCGGGAAGCTATACTTTAGTCGACCACTCAATCTTCCGTGCCTTTAACAAAGGTGCGTTGGGTCAACTGAAAGTTGAAGGCGAAGAAAACCCTGCCATCATGACCAAAAAATTGAGTGATACCGCTTATCAGCCGACCGACAGCGCGGCAGCTGCTTCTGCTCCTGCCTCAGCTCCGACAGCATCGGCAGCCCCCGCCGCTTCGTCTGAAGCCGGCAATGCTTCCAAATAAGCAGGTATAATCGGATGAAGCCACTGCCGTCTTGGCGAATACGAAGACGGCAGTGGCTTTGAACACATTAAAAATGTATTATTCCGTTATATTTCCCGTTTTGTACCAACCACTTTAATCTAAGATCTAACAATCTAAGCGATAATCCACCAAAATACCCATCAGCCGGATTTATTTTTCAGACGGCCTCCCCATATTCCTTATACGGGCATACAGGCCGTCTGAAAAATAAATCTGCCCCATCAATCCAAACAGAAGAGCGATCATGATGAAAACGGTTAAATCCCTTATCCTCGCCGGACTCTTGATCTGCGGCAGCGCCGTTGCAGCCAATATGGCCAAAATAGAAGGCGGCAGCTACCGTCCACTGTATCTGAAAAAAGACACACCGATGATTTCGGTGAAACCCTATCAAATCGACAAATATCCCGTTACCAATGCGGAATTTTCCGAATTTGTGCAATCCCACCCGCAATGGCAACGCGGCAAAGTCAGCTCGAAACAAGCCGAGCCTGCCTATCTGAAACACTGGGTAAAAAACGGCAGCAACAGCTACGCACCCAAGCCTAGCGAAATGAAGCATCCCGTAACCAACGTATCATGGTTCGCCGCCAATGCTTACTGCTCCGCACAAGGCAAACGGCTGCCAACTATAGACGAATGGGAGTTTGCCGCACAAGCCTCTGCCACCCAAAAAAACGGAACGGGTGAACCGAATTACAACCGTACCATCCTTGACTGGTATGCCGACGGCGGACGGAAAGGTTTGCAGAACGTAGGCAAAAACAAACCTAACTATTGGGGTGTCTACGACATGCACGGACTGATTTGGGAATGGACGGAAGACTTCAACAGCAGCCAACTGACTTCCAGCAACGCCGACAGCCAGATGTTTTGCAGCGGTGCCTCCATCGGTTCCAGCGACCCCAGCAACTATGCGGCGTTCCTGCGTTACGGTATCCGTACCAGCCTGCAATCCAAGTATGTATTGCACAACTTAGGTTTCCGTTGTGCAGCCAAGTAACAATTTTACCGGTGTTTATACATCACCAAAGCAGCTTAGGCGGTGCAAAGGCACCGCCGCTTTTTTAGCCGTAAAACGTGCATAAGCGTACAAACTATGGCATAATCCGCACATCTTTCAATATAAAGATATATAAGGAGCCCGCGCAGGTTACGGCTTGGCAGGCTTGTCCGAATCCATGCGATTCTTTTTTATTTTTTGGAGTTTTCCATCATGGCATTGTCCGTAGAACAAAAAGCACAAATTGTTAAAGATTTCCAGCGCAAAGAAGGTGATACCGGTTCATCCGAGGTGCAGATTGCATTGCTGACTTTCCGCATCAACGACCTGACCCCGCACTTCAAAGCCAACCCCAAAGACCACCACAGCCGCCGTGGCCTGCTGAAAATGGTCAGCCAACGCCGCCGCTTGCTGGCTTACCTGCGCCGTACCCAACCTGATACATATCGCGCGTTAATTACCCGTTTGGGCCTGCGCAAATAATTTATACTTCCGACGCCGCTTACCAAAGCGGCGTTTTTTATGGTCAAGGCCGTCTGAAATCAAGCAGCCGGATTTCAAAAATTCCCCGTCGTTCATTCCGTCTTCGCATATTCGCACCAACGATACGATTCTCATCAAACCTCTTGCAAACAAAAAGGCCGTCTGAAACGGCTATGTTTCAGACGGCCTCAAACAATCTTAACTCATTCTGCCTACACCATGCCAACTTTATCCTTACGGCAAAGCAGTGTAATCAAATCGCAGATACGCCGTTTCATTGAGCGGCGGTCGACAATCTGGTCAATGGCGCCTTTTTCCAGCAGGAACTCGGCCCGCTGAAAACCCTCCGGCAGCGTTTCGCGCACGGTCTGCTCGATAACGCGCGGACCGGCAAAACCAATCAGGGCATTCGGTTCGGCTAGAACCACATCGCCCAAGAAAGCAAAACTGGCCGATACGCCGCCCATCGTCGGATCGGTCAGCACGGAAATAAACGGCAGCCCTTTTTCGGTCAGCAGGTGCAAAGCAGCGCTGGTTTTGGTCATCTGCATCAACGAATTTACACCTTCCTGCATCCGCGCGCCACCGGAGGCAGCCACACAAATGAACGGGCAGCTATCGGCTACCGCACGGCGCACGCCTTGTACGAAACGTTCGCCGACCACAGATCCCATCGAACCGCCGATAAAACGGAACTCAAACGCTGCCACAACCACAGGCAGTCCGTTCATCATCCCCTTCATCACCACCAGCGCATCATCTTCACCCGTGGCTTTGCGGGCGGCGGTCAGTCGGTCGGGATATTTCTTACTGTCTTTGAATTTCAACGGGTCGGTGGGTTTGACGTTGGCGCCGATTTCCTCGCCACTGCCTTCGTCTAACAACAGATTCAGCCGTTCGCGGGCGGACAACGGGTTGTGGTGGTTGCATTTCGGGCAGACTTGGTGGTTCTGCTGCAATTCGGTCGAATAAATCGTTGCCGAACAGGCAGGACATTTGTGCCACAAGCCTTCCGGAACATTGGACGCAATTTCGCTCTTGCTGCGGTTTTTGATTTTAGGCGGCAGAATCTTGTCTAACCAGCTCATGAATAACTCCTGTTTTCAGACGGCCTCAGGTCCGGCCGTATTCTGGATGAACGTGCGGCAAAGCGGGTGGCCCTGCCCCATATAACGTCCCGTTTGATTTCAGACGGCCTTCACGGCGTCTTTCAATTCCTTGACCAGCGCGCCGACTGCTTCTGCCTCGCGGCCCGCGTTATTTTCGATTTCTTTGACGATGCGGCTGCCAACAATAACGGCATCGGCCACCTTGCCGATTTTGCGTGCGCTCTCAGCATTGTTGATGCCGAAACCTACGCCGATGGGGAGGCTAATATATTTGCGTAAAAGTTCTATTTTACGCGAAACCTCGTCGGTATCCAAACTGGCCGCGCCGGTTACGCCTTTGAGCGAAACGTAATAGACAAACCCGCCCGCGACGGCGGCTATACTGCGGATGCGCTCTTCGGTCGTGGTCGGGGCAATCAGAAAAATGCAATCGATACCGTGCGACTTCAATTCGCCGTGCAGGCCGCCTATGTTCTCTACCGGCGCATCGACAGTCAGTACGCCGTCTACGCCCGCTTCGGCGGCGGCTTCTGCAAAACGGGCGTAACCCATTTTATGCACGGGATTGAAATAACCCATCAATATTACAGGCGTCGTCCGGTCGGTTTGGCGGAATGCGCGCACGATGTCCAGAACATCGTTTAACGACACGCCTTTCGCCAAGGCGCGCTCGGCAGCACGCTGAATGGTCGGGCCGTCGGCCATAGGGTCGGAAAACGGGACGCCCAGCTCGATAATATCCGCCCCGTTGGCGGCGAGGCTGTGCATCAATCCAAGCGTCGTTTCTTTGTCGGGATCGCCGGCGGTAATATAGGAAATCAGTGCCTTTTCGCCGCCCAGCGCGGCAAATGTGGATTGGATTCTGCTCATCGTTTTCTCGTTCGGAATCTGTAAACAATAGCTGCCAAGTATAACCCGAAACAATCAGGCCGTCTGAAAATTTTAAATTTTCAGACGGCCTGTTCCAACCGGAAACGCCATTTAATCAGGCTTATGCTCAATGTATTCCTGTTTGGGGTTTTGCGTATTGCCCGAGGTTACGGTGTACTCGCCCTCGATGATGTCGCCGCCCTCGTCCTGCCGTGAAAACGGCGCCGTGCGGCCGAAAACCGCCGCATTCCCCGCATCCGCATCTGCAATCGGCCGTCCTTTCAACGGCAGCAGCAACAGCAGCGCGAATACTGTCGAAACAAATCCGGGACTCATCAGCAGCAGCGCGGCCACGGCATAACGCACCGGCCACAACATTTGGTACAGCGAAATTTCCTGTCCGCTGCGTACCGCGGCACCTGCCAGCAACAGGCCGGATATACCCGTATGGCGCAACATCATCATCCCGCCGACAAAGCTGACAATCATCAGAAAAAGCGCACCCCCGCCGCCTAGCCAGTCGGCCACCCACACCACCGACATAATTTCCAAAAACAGCAGCACCAAAAAACCGATACCGAAAAACTGCATGGTATGTTTCCTATCCTATTATTTTTCAACAGAATCCAACATAAAGCCGTTTACCATTCTTATCAAGCTGCACGAATGTGAAAAACCGTAATATTGTGTAGAGCAGTAAAGAAAAGTAAAGCAATTAAAATCAAACCGCCGCCGATACGGAGGGAAAGAAAGTTTTGCTATCCTTATGTTCTATGAAAACACAATCCATTCCGACATTGAAAAAATTCGCCGCTGCCGCGGCAACCGCCCTTCTTCTTGCCGCCTGCGCGGGAACCGGCTCCGGTCCCGTTCCCGACGGCCACTACCGCGTACAACGCGGCGACACGCTCTACCGCATCGCCAAACGTTACGGGCAAAGCGTCAGCACGCTGGCCGCATGGAACAACCTGCGCGACACCTCGCAAATCGAGGCCGGACAAGTATTGCGCGTCCGCCGGAACACATCGGGCAGCCGCAGTCCTTCGGCGGCACACGCAACCGCCGAGCGCGCCGTCGTGCCGGTCAACCGCTTGGACATGCAGTGGCCGGTGGAAAACGGCAGCAGCAATGTCATCCAAACCTACGACGGCGCGGGCAGCAAAGGCATAGACATCCGCGGCGAGCAGGGTCAGCCGATTAAAGCGGCGGCGGCGGGCGAAGTATTGTATGCAGGTGAGGAAGTACGCGGTTACGGCAAACTCATCCTCATCAGCCATAATACCGCCACCATCACCGCCTATGCCCACAACGACACCATTCTGGTGCAAAAAGGCCAATCCGTAACGCCGGGACAGCAAATCGCCACAATGGGCAGCAGCGATACCGACATTTTCAAGCTGCATTTCGAAGTCAGGATTAACGGCAAAGCCGTCAATCCCGTGCCCTATCTAACCAAACCTTAAAAATTATTTAAAACAACAATACTGAGGCCGTCTGAAAAGGCTGCGGAACCGAATCCGCGGCCTTTTCAGACGGCCTTTGCACAACAAATCAGGCTTTCGGCAGCGTTACCCCCGTCTGCCCCATATATTTGCCGCTGCGGTCTTTATACGAAGTTTCGCACACTTCGTCGCTCTCGAAAAACAGCACCTGCGCCACGCCTTCACCCGCATAAATTTTGGCGGGCAGCGGAGTGGTATTGGAAAACTCCAGCGTTACGTAACCTTCCCACTCCGGTTCGAACGGCGTTACGTTCACGATAATGCCGCAGCGGGCATAGGTCGATTTGCCCAGACACACGGTCAGCACATTGCGCGGGATACGGAAATATTCGACCGTACGCGCCAGTGCAAACGAGTTCGGTGGAATGATGCAGCAGTCGTCTTCCACGGTAACGAAGTTTTTTGGGTCAAAGTTTTTCGGATCGACGATGGTGCTGTTGATATTGGTGAAAATTTTAAATTCGTTGGCACAGCGGATGTCGTAACCGTAGCTTGACGTGCCGTAGGAAATAATGCGCCTGCCGTCGGCCTCTTTAATCTGGTTCGGCTCGAAAGGGTCTATCATGCCGTGCTCTTCGCTCATGCGGCGTATCCATTTATCGGATTTGATGCTCATAATGATTTTCCTGTGAATGGTTTTCAGACGGCCTTCCGTTTTCCCGAGGCCGTCTGAAACGGTTATTTTGCCTTGGCCGATTTTTTCGGCAGCTTCACTTCCACGATATTGCCCCTGTCGTACTTCATCACGAACAGGGAGCTGCCGTCCTTAACGGCGGTAATTTTTCCGTGGGCAAAGCCGTCTTTAAACGTTCCGTCCAGCGACATATCGCGGAATTTGCTGCTGCCGGAAGAGAACGGTTCCAAAAAGATTTCTTCTCCGGCGGACACGGTATAAACGCCTTTGCCGTCAAACCTGCCCTTTTTGAATCCGCCGGTATAACTGCGTCCTCCCTGCAGCTCCACACGCCTTTGCCTTCGGGTTTGCCGTCTTTGCCGACATCCCCTTCGTAACGGCAGCCGCTGCCCTGATACGGGCTGATAACCGCCGCCGCAACCGGTTGCAGCAACACTGCGGCCAAAAGCGGCAACACCAAATATTTCGACATATTATTGTTCCTTATCCGCTGTATTTTCAGACGGCCTCCACCCTCATCAGGCCGTCTGAAATCAATCCTGCCAGCCGCCCAGATAAGACACCAGCTCTTCCAGCATGGTGCTGACGGCTTCGGTCATCAGAATCTGCGAGGCAAACGTCATGCTGGCCGCGTCGTCGCCATGCGTCTCCGCCTCTTCCTGCAATACGTCCAGATATTGAATGCGCTTGAGCGTAAAGTCCTGCGTCAGTACGAACGCAATCTGTTCGCGCCACACCAAGCCCAGTTGGGTCACGGTTTTGCCGTTCTTGACGTGTTGCACCACTTCGTCGGCGGTCAAATCCTGTTTGGACACTTTCACTACCGGTACAACGTCACCCACGCCTTTGAGTTCGCAATCGCTGTCCAACTCGAAACCGCCTTCGCAATGCCCGTTCAGCAGCCAGCTTGTCATCAGGCCGGAGGGCGACTGTTTGGTATTCGGCAACGACGCCTCCAACCCACCCAATGCCTCGCGCAGCTTGGTCAGCACGTTCTCGGCTTTGGCGGAAGCGGCATTGTTGACCAGCAAAAAGCCTCGTCTGGTATCGAAAATCGCCTGCGTGCGGCTGCTGCGGGTAAAGGCGCGGGGCAGCAAATCATCGGTAATTTGTTCTTTTAATTCCTGTTTCTCCTTACGGCCGACATTACGCGCTTCATTGTTTTGGATTTCCAAGACCTTATCGTCCAAAATATCGCGGATAACGCCCGCGGGCAGCACTTTTTCCTCTTTCTTCAAAGCCACGCGCCAAGTGTAATCGGCAGGAAAAACCAGTTCGGGAGAAAACGGAACCGGTGCGGCAAATCCCTCGCTGAACCACTCCAAACCCTGACAGCGGGCAAATTCCGACTCGCCAAGCTTGTCGGCCAGCGTTTCCAATTCGGGCAGTTTGTCTTTATTCAGCGGATAAAAACTGATTTGCTTAAACCACATGGTTTGTTTTCCTTTTATTAAAAGCGGCATTATACAGGATACGGACAACCGGTCAGGCCGTCTGAAAAAATTTCAGACGGCCTGACCGGTTGTCTTAAGCAAAGCGATTGACAGCATATAGGCGTTTCTGTATAGTTCCGTATCCCTCAAACGCGCCCATCGTCTAGAGGCCTAGGACACTGCCCTTTCACGGCGGCAACCGGGGTTCGAATCCCCGTGGGCGTGCCAGTTTCTTTTAAAGCACAGCTTGCACAGGCTGTGCTTTTTCATTATCCGTTTCCCCGCTTTCGCCGCCCAATCAAGCCGTCTTTACTTAATTTCAATAAGCTTTTCTTTACAAAGCGTTTTATATAACACATTGTTTAAAAGAAAATTTATTGTTCCCCAATGCCCATCCGGCAGGCGTTTGGGGCCTTTCGGACGGCCCAAGGCAAGACAAACCGCGCTTTCTCTGTTATGGTGGCGGCTGCAAACTCCGGCAACCGGCCGGCTTTATGCTGTACAACATATAGGAGTAATAATTGATGAATGCAAATTTGAAACTGGTTCTGCCCGCCCTGCTGGCTGCCGCAACCCTGTCTGCCTGCAGCGTTTTCGGCGATAAATCGAAATCCGAATCGAAACCCGCTCCGGCACCGGCCGAACAGGCTGCCGCACAGACTCCGCAAAATCTGCCCGAGCCGCCTACCGTAAACGTCGACTCCATCGACGCGCGTAAAGAAGTGGCCTATAAATGCGGCGAAGAATCATTGAGCGTGATGTACGGTATGAAAAACAACGAAGTCGTCGTCGCCCAAGTGAAATACCGCGAACAAGTTACTCCGGGCCTGTTCCGCGTTACCGCCAACACCAACGACCAAAACGCTTTCTGGGGCCAGGGCATCGCATGGATTGCCGGTAAAGCCGACGCCTCCAACGTAGACAAAGTGGACGGCAACATGCTGACCCTGCGCGGTGCGCAAACCGTTAACGGTAAACCGCAGCTTGTCGATCAAATCGTCGTCAAAGGCTGCGTATTGGATAAGGCGGCCACAGCCAAACTGAACAAATCCGCCGCTGCAAAACCTGCGTCCAAAGGCACTAAAGGCAAAAAATAAGTTTCGGGATTAATTTTTTAAGTATCCACGGCAAAGGCCGTCTGAAAAAGTTTTCAGACGGCCTTTTCGTATGGTTCGGCCTATTTCGACATCATCAGATACTCAATCAGCACGTTCTTGAAAATAAATCCGAATATGCCGAGCCCCAGCACGAGAAACAGCATAACCATACCGAACTTGCCCGCTTTGGATTCTTTGCCCAAATTCCAAATGATGAAACCCAGAAAAATCACCAAACCGGACAGACATATCTTTAACGCCCAATCGGAAAATTCGGCCTCGCTCATTGTTTATTCCTTCCTGCCGAGGGTCTGCCGGCAATCGATTATCAACAGACCTAAGTGTGTACGATATAATTCAGACGGCCTCTCAAAAAGGATAAGGCCGTCTGAATCCTTGTTTTTATTTTAAATTACGCCATTGCCTGTTGCAAATCGGCAATCAGGTCGTCGGGGTATTCCAAGCCGATGGCGAGGCGCAGCAGGCCGGGCCGGATGCCTGCGGCCTGTTTGTCTTCGGGCGACATGCGGCCGTGGGTGGTTGTCCACGGATGGGTAATGGTCGAGCGCACGTCCCCCAGATTGGCGGTTTTGGAAAACAGTTCCACTTTGTCGAGCAATGACCACGCCGCGTCTTTGCCGTCGACTTCGAAACCGACCACGATACCGCCGCCGAGCTGTTGTTTCGCCGCCAGCGCCGCCTGCGGATGGCTGGGCAGGCCAGAATAGTAGACGGCTTTGACTTGGGGCTGTTCGCTCAGCCACCGTGCGATTTTCAGCGCGCCTGCAAACTGTTTTTCCATACGCACCGACAATGTTTCCACGCCGCTCAACAAAACCCAGGCGTTAAACGGCGACATCGCCAAACCGCAGGAATTGCAGTACATCGCCACCTGCGTCATCAGTTCTTCCGAACCGGACAACACGCCGCCCATCACGCGGCCGTGGCCGTCGATGGCTTTGGTGGCCGACTGTACGGAGATGTCCGCCCCGTGTTTCAAAGGCTGCTGGCCGACGGGCGAAAGGAAGCTGTTGTCCACCACCAGCAGCGCGCCGGCGGCATGGGCGATTTCGGACAGCGCCTCCAAATCGGCCACTTCGTTCAGCGGGTTCGACGGGGTTTCCAAAAACAGCAGTTTGGTGTTTTCCTTAACTGCCGCCCGCCATTCGGACAAATCGGTTTGGGACACATAGCTTACTTTGATGCCGAACTTGGTCACGATGTTATTGATAAAGCCCGCGGTCGTACCGAACAGACTGCGGCTGGAGACGACATGGTCGCCTGCTTTGAGGAAGGTGAAAAACGACGCCTGAATCGCCGACATGCCGGTCGAAGTCGCCACCGAACGCTCCGCGCCTTCCAATGCCGAAATGCGCTGCTCGAAGGCCACAATCGTGGGATTGGCGGTACGGGTATAGGTGAAGCCTTTGATTTCTTTGGCAAACAACGCCGCACCCTGCTGTGCGCTTTCAAACATGAAACTGCTGGTCAGAAACAACGCCTGATTGTGTTCGCGGTATTGCGTCTGCTCTTTGCCGCCGCGGATGGCCAAGGTTTGCGGGTGAAGTGTTTTGCTCATGTCCGTTCCAATCTGTAAAACCGCGCCCGTTTCCGGTTGGGAACGCGATAGGTTAATTTGTTAACATTCTGCGCCAATCCGCTACGCTTTTCAAGACGGCAACAAGTTATATCCATATAACGAAGCTAACGAAAAGGCCGTCTGAAACTTTTTCAGACGGCCTTTTAATCGGACTACAACACTTTTACGATGCTTTCGCACAGGTAGTCGATGTTGTCATCGGTAATGCCGGCGACGTTGATGCGGCCGGAGCGCACGGCGTAGATGGCGAACTCGTTTTTCAGACGGTCGACTTGTTCGGGCGTGAGGCCGCTGAAGGAGAACATGCCGTTTTGTTCAATGATGAAATCGAAGTCTTGAGCCGCGCCTTTGGTTTTAAGCAGCTCGACGAATTTTTGGCGCATGGCTTTGATGCGGCCGCGCATTTCGTCGAGTTCGGCAATCCATCGGGCTTTCAAATCCGCGTCTTTCAACACTAAGGCGATGGTGTTCGCGCCATGTGAGGCGGGATTGGAGTAGAGGGTACGGATGATGGTTTTGACTTGGCTGTGGGCGCGTGCGGCGGTTGCTTCGTCTTCTGCGACCAAGGTGAATGCGCCGACGCGTTCGTTGTACATGCCGAAGTTTTTGGAATAGGAGCTGGCGATGAGCAATTCTTTGTTGTATTTCAAGAAAGTGCGCAAGCCGTGTGCATCTTCTTCTAGGCCGTTGCCGAAGCCTTGGTAGGCAAAGTCAAACAGGGGCAGCCAGCCTTTTTCGGCGGAGAGTTTGGCGAGGGTTTCCCATTGTTCGGGCGTGGGGTCGATGCCGGTGGGGTTGTGGCAACAGCCGTGCAACAGGACGACGTCGCCTTTTTGCGCTTGGCCGAGGTCTTCAATCATGCCGTCCCAGTCCAAGCCGTGTTTGGCGGCGTCGTAGTAGCGGTAGGGCTTGTCTTGGATGCCGACGGCTTTGAAGATGGCGTTGTGGTTGGGCCATGTGGGGTTGGAAATCCAGACGGTTTGTGCGTTCAACTGACGTTTGGCGAACTCGGCGGCAATACGCAATGCGCCTGTGCCGCCGAGGCTTTGGGCGGTTTTGGCGCGGCGGCTGGCGACGATTTCGTGGTCTGCGCCAAAGAGGAGGATTTGGGTTTGCTCGTTGTAGTCGGCAACGCCGTCGATGGTGAGGTAGTTTTTGGTGGTTTCGCTCTCGAGCAGGCGTTTTTCGGCTTCTTTGATGGCTTTGACAATGGGGGTCGCGCCGGATGCGTCTTTATAAACGCCGATGCCGAGGTTGACTTTTTCGGGACGGGTTTCGGCTTTGAATGCTTCGCCCAAGCCTAAGATGGGGTCGGCGGGAGCGGCTTCGATGTGCTTGAAGAACATGGTTTTCCTCTAATCGGGCAGTGTGAAAAATGGTAGGATTTCTGGCAGAGAATTTTACGCCGATTCATGTCGTCTGAAAACCGCCGCCCCGTTTCAGACGGCCTTGTCCCAAAAAAGCGGGCTGTCATCCAGCCCGCCGTCATGTTTTCAGCCGGTATTTACCGCCCGTCTTCCGGTTCCGGCTCGGGTATTTCGAACACCTGCCGCAGATAGGCGAGGAAGGTGTTGTTGGTGGTCATGGTCTTGCCGGGCGTGTCGGACAATTTGGCCACCGACTGGCCGTTGCATTCGACCAGTTTCAGCACGATATTGAGCGGAACATGGCCCATGTCGTTGGTGAGGTTGGTGCCGATGCCGAAGCTGGTTTTGAAACGGCCTTTGAAATACTGGTGCAGCGCCCACGAGCGTTCGATGTCGAGGCCGTCTGAAAAGGTAAGCATTTTGGTGCGGCTGTCGATTTTGAGTTTTTTGTAGTGGGCATAGGCTTTGTCGCCCCATTCGTAGGGGTCGCCGCTGTCGTGGCGCAGGCCGTCGAAAAGTTTGGCGAAGTAGAGGTCGAAGTCGCGCAGGAAGGCGTCCATGCCGACCACGTCGGTCAGGGCGATACCCAAGTCGCCGCGGTATTCGTGTACCCAGCTTTCCAAGGCCGCGCGCTGGAAGTCGCGCAGGCGCGAATCGAAGGCTTGGAAAGCCTGTAAAAATTCGTGCGCCATCGTACCGATGGGGGTGATGCCGAGCTTTTTGGCCAAATAGACGTTGCTGGTGCCGCGTACGATGTCGGGTGCGGCTTCAAGCAAGGTGCGGATGACGTGCTCCTGCCACGCAAGGTTGTAGCGGCGGCGCGTACCGAAATCGGAAATGAGAAACGGCGGGTCGGCGGGGTTCTGCTGTACGGCCAGCTCTTTCAGACGGCCTGCCTTTTCTTGCAGGCGGCGTTCGCCTTCGGCCATGACTTCGGGCGTTTCCAAGCGGCGGAAATACAGTTCGTTGACGATAGACAGAATGTAGATTTCAAAGAACATGGCCTGAATCATCGGGCCTTCGATGCGGATGTTCAGACGGCCTTTCTCGTCGCTCCAATGAGTAACGAAACGGCGTTTGAGCTGAAACAGCTCCAAATAATCGACGAAATCGCTTTTGATAAAACGCAGGCGGCGCAGGTAATCCAGCTCGTCGTCTTGAAAGCGCAGCATACACAACGCTTCCAGTTCGCGCTCGAAATCTTCCCGGATGTCCGCCAGCGGATAAACGGTGGTCTCGTTGCGGCAGCGGAACTCATACACGCTGTGCGCCTGCGGGAACTGGTGCAACATGACCTGCAACATGGTGAATTTATATAAATCGGTATCGAGCAGGGATTGGATTATCGGTGTCATATCGTTTGTCCGCTGTTGGAAAATATCGGGAAAAATGGAATGGGAACGCGGCCGACGCGGTATCCGGCGTCCGGATGCGTTCCGATATTGTTTACAATGTTCAATATTGACCTGCAATATTTCAAATAGTTTCGTCCGCAGCAGCTTCCGTTTCTTCGTTTTTTAAATGAATTTCGATTTCGCCGTAGCTTTCGGGCTGCACAACCCTGACCAGCCCCTCTTTCGCCAGTTCCAGCAGCGCGATGAAATTGACCACCAGATAGGCTGCGCCCTGCTCCGGCCGGAACAGGGCGGAAAACCGGCTGAAACCTTTTTCGTTCAAAATCCGCAGAATCGACGTCATCTGCGCGCGCACCGAGATGGCTTCACGCACTACTTCGTGGCTGCGCGTATGCTTGGCGCGGGAAAGGATGCCGAGCCAGGCCTGCGTCAGGTCGGCGACATAAACTTCGGGCAGCTTGGCTTCGACGGCGATTTCCAGCGGCAGGTATGCCCAAGCGAAATCGCGCCCCGCCCGCGGCAGCGCGTCCAACCCCTGCGCCGCGAGTTTCATCTGCTCGTAAGCCAAGAGCCTGCGCACCAGTTCCGCGCGCGGGTCGGCCTCTTCCTCTTCCGCCTCTTGCGGACGCGGCAGCAGCAGGCGCGATTTGATTTCAATCAGCACCGCCGCCATCAGCAGGTATTCCGCCGCCAAATCAAACTGATAGGCTTCCATTTGGGCAATGTAGTGCAGATATTGCTCGGTGATTTTCACCATCGGAATATCGAGCACGTCGATGTTTTGCTTGCGGATCAGGTACAGCAGCAAATCCAGCGGCCCCTGAAAACTGCCCAGCACCACTTTCAGCGCGTCCGGCGGGATGAACAAATCCTGCGGCACATCGGTAACGGGTTGGCCGAACACCCATGCAATGGTATTTTCAGACGGCATCGGCGGTTGTGCGGACGGCGCGGCGGTACCGGCGGCGAAGTCGGGCTGCGGCATCATCGCGTTTTCCCTTTTCCGGTGTTTTCAGACGGCCTCATACCGGCCGCCACCGCATCTACCGCCGCCTGCGCGCAATACAGGCCGAACGTTGCCGTTACCAGCATACTCGCCCCGTAACCCGCGCACGACAACCCCTGCGGCGACGCGTCCGCCGCACACGTGCCGCCCGACTGCGGCGGCGTGATGTTTTCGGTGGAATAAACGCACGGCACGCGCATTTTTTCCTTCGTGTCGCGACTGAAGCCGTAACGCTTGCGCAGCGTGTAGCGTAGGTTGGCCAACAGCGGGTCGTGCGTTACCTTAGACAAATCGGCGGTGCGGATAAGCGCGGGATTTTTCTGCCCGCCCGCGCCGCCGCTGATGATGAAAGGCCGGCCGCTGCGCACGAAATATGCGGCCATCGCCGCTTTCACGCGCACCTGGTCGATGGCGTCGATAACGAAGTCAAAAGGCCGTCTGAAAATTGTTTCCAGATTGTTTTCGTCCACAAAATCCTCGATTTCCTCCACCTCGCACTGCGGGTTGATTTGCAGGATGCGTTCGTGCAGCGCCGTTACTTTCGGCTTGCCGAAATCGTCGGTCAGCGCATGGAGCTGGCGGTTGACGTTGGACTCGGCCACATTGTCCAAGTCAATCAGGGTCAGCCGGCCGATACCCGTGCGCGCCAGCGCCTCGACCGCCCACGAACCGACGCCGCCCACGCCGACCACGCAGACATGCGCCTTGCGGAAACGTTGCAGCGCATCGTCGCCGTACAGCCGCGCGATACCGCCGAAACGGCGTGAAAACAAGAAATCGGTATCGGACATATTCTGCCTTGCGGTGGGTCAAAAATCGGTAGGAAAGGGCTGGAAATATTGTTCGGACGCATTATACTTGAAAGCGCGGGGGCTGTTGCACAATGCGGAAATAACAGCCATAATCGAAACTCACTTTACAACCCTGCCGCTTGATGCGGTGCGCCAAGGAGAATGAATATGTACAAACATTTAGTTGTTGCTGTCGACGGCAGCGAAACCGCTCTGAATGCGTTGAAACATGCAGCCGATCTGGCAAGCTCGGTCCAAGCCCGCCTGTCGCTGGTCCATGTGGCCAATCCGGCCGAATACATGGCGCTCGCGCCCGAATTCCTCCAGCACGAAAGCTATGAAGCCGCTGCGGTGGCGCAAGGCAACGAAGTTTTGGACTTCGCGGAGAAAACGGCGGCGGGATACGGCGTGACCGATGTTGTGAAGTACCTGCTCGTCGCCAACAAAGGCGCGCGCGAAATGGCGCAGGATTTGGTGGATTACGCCGATGAAAACGGGGCCGACCTTCTGGTATTGGGTACCCACGGCCGCACCGGCCTGATGCACCTCCTGATGGGCAGCTTTGCCGAAACTGTCATGCGTCAGAGCCACCTGCCGCTGCTGATTATCCGTAGTAAAGCGGAAGAAGAGGCTTGAATCGGGAATACCCCGCAAGCCAAAGGCACTAAAGGAGCCGATAATAGCGAGAGGCCGTCTGAAATCCAGTTTCAGACGGCCTCTCGGCGTTTTAGCCGGATTGGCAAGTAACGGCCTTTGCATCCTTTAAAACAAACGGCCGCATATCCCCGCCTACCAAAGGTTAAACCACTCTTTATCCTGCTGTTTTTTCCTACTGCCGCCCTGCCCGTTCTGCACTTCGCGCTGTTCCCGACGGTAATCCCACGGCGCCTGCGGGTGCAGCCCGTTCCACAATCCGTTGCGACTCTGCCGCGCATTTTCCTGGGCGGCGGCATAGGCGGCGTAGTCCGTTTTTTTCTGTTTTTTCGCGGCATAGGCATTGTAATGCCATGCCGCGCCATCCCGAATCTGCATCAGGTTCAAGTCCTCGCCGTCCATGCGGACCTGCGCGACTTCCCGCCCGTAGCGGTCAAGCTCGAAAACGGTAACATTCACGTTTTCGCCGTCCGCCGCCCTTTTCAGGTTTTGATGCGAACGGGTGCCGTAAGCCTGCTGCAATTCGGGCGCGTCGATATAGGCCAAGCGGATTTTATGTTTGAGGCCGTCGCTGTCGGTAACGTGCAGGGTGTCGCCGTCGGATACGGAGCTTACGCGGCCGGTATAGGCCTGTTTGCTTATGCTCTTTCTGCGCTCCGGCTGTTTTTGCCGTACTACGGACGACAGCAGCTCGGTCAGGTCTTCGGGAACGGCGCCGCTGATTTTCCGTGCGGCGGCAAGGCCCGTGTCCAGCCATTCCGTCTGCCCGCTGCCGAGCACACCGAGCAATGCGATGATGATTGCGGCCTTTTTGAACATAATCGGGTTTTCTCCGTATGATATTTGAACAATCAGGCCGTCTGAAAAATTTTCAGACGGCCTATCCTGTTTTTAAACTGATTTTTCAGGCATTATCGGGTTCAAGTCAGTTTTGGCCGGGCAGGATGACTTTCGCGCCCTGTTCGGTACCCAATATCAGCACGTCGGCGGCGTTATGGCCGAAGATGCCGTTTTCCACCACGCCGGTAATGCGGTTGATTTCGTCTTCCATGCTGACCGGACGGTCGATGTACAGGCCGTGTACGTCTACAATCTGATTGCCGTTGAAAGTAGTGAAACCGACGCGCAGTTCCGGTTCGCCGCCCATCGCCACCAGCTTGCGCGACACCAGCGAACGCGCATGGGGGATGACTTCCACCGGCAGCGGGAATTTGCCCAAACGGGATACATATTTGCTTTCGTCGGCAATGCAGACGAATTTATCAGACGCGCTGGCGACGATTTTTTCGTTCAGATGCGCGCCGCCGCCGCCTTTAATCATTTGCAGCATACGGTTGACTTCGTCCGCGCCGTCCACATACACCGCCAAACCGGACACGTCGGACAAGGATACTTCGGGAATGCCGTATTTTGCCAAAAGTTCGCTGGATTTCACGGAAGTGGAAACCGCCCCTTTAATCTGTTTGCCGCTTTTGCCCAAAGCCTCGATGAAGATATTGATGGTCGAGCCGGTACCGATGCCGATGTATTCGTTTTCAGGTACGAATTCCACTGCTTTTTCAGCAGCAACGCGTTTCAGTTCGTCTTGAGTAGCCATAATGTTTTTCCTAATCGGTTGGGGGAAGGTAGATTGTTTCGATACTAACACTTTTCATGCCGCCAGTCATGGGGTATCGGCTTTTTGCAGCAACACCGCCGCCTGTGCCTCGATGGCCTCCATGCGCCCCAAGTAACCGAGTTTTTCGTTGGTTTTGCCTTTGATGTTCACACAGGCCGTCTGAATGCCCAAATCGGCGGCAATGTTGGCGCGCATGGCGGGAATGTGCGGCGCGAGTTTGGGCTTTTGTGCGATGATGGTCGTGTCCACGTTCACAACGCGCCAGCCTAAAGCCTGCACGCTTCTATACGCTTCGCGCAACAATACGCGGCTGTCGGCATCTTTAAACTCGGCGGCGGTATCGGGGAAATGGCTGCCGATGTCGCCCAAGCCCGCCGCGCCGAGTAAAGCGTCGGTAATCGCGTGCAAAAGCGCGTCGGCATCGGAATGACCGAGCAGGCCTTTTTCAAACGGGATCTTTACGCCGCCGAGTATCAAATCGCGGCCTTCGACGAGTTGGTGGACATCGTAGCCTTGTCCGATACGGATATTCATGTTTTGTCCTTTTTTCAATGTCAGGTCGTCTGAAAAACGGGTTGAGCATCTGTTCCCAAAATTGATTTTCTTTAAGCCCTTTTTTCAGACGGCCTCAGTATTTGATTTGATAGGCCGCTTACGAAAACTCGAATATTTCAAAACTCACGGCAGCTTGTTTCCTAACAATCCGAGTTTGCACAAAAAGTCTAAGTTGCGACGATTCAATCTGCCGAGCGTTCCGAAGCCAGATATTCGTCCAACACTTTTACCGCCAATGCCAGCGGCAGGTTAAACTGTCGGCGGATAAGTTTTAAATCCTGGATGCGGCTGCCCGACAAATTCTGCTGCAACCAGCGGTAGGATTCTGCTTTATCGGCATATAGCGCGGCCAGTGCTTTTTGGCCGGCACGTTTTTCCATGCCGTCTGCAAACAGATAAGCGGCTCCGACAAACACCAGCCCATACCATCCTTGCTTCTGTTCGGGCGAATAAAATACGACGACCGCAATAAAGGCGGACAATAAAATCAATTTCAGCCATACGAATGGTTTTTTCATTGCCTCATCCTGACTCAGAAAAATAAGATTTTCAGACGGCCTGCAACAACAGCCTCACAATAAATTCATCCTGCGGCAGCGTCAGCTTCAAATTGCGCGTATCTCCCTGCACCAGCAGCGGCTGCACGCCCAGCTTTTCCACTGCCGACGCTTCGTCTGTAATATCGCTCAAATCCTCGACCGACAAAGCTCGGTGCAATAAGGTCGTCTGAAAAAGCTGCGGGGTTTGCGCCTGCCACAATCCGGCGCGGGAAACGGTTTCGCCGATATGTTTTTTACCGTCGGCGCGTTTGAGCGTGTCGGCAACGGGTATTGCCAAAATACCGCCCTGTTCTTGTCCGCCCGCTTCCTCAATCAGACGGGTCAACGCCTCGGGCGGCAGGCAGCAACGGGCAGCATCGTGAACGAGAATGTTGTCCTGCTCCGCCGCCAACCCTTGAACCAACAATGCGGATACGCCGTTGCGCACCGTTTCGGCACGGCTTGCTCCGCCTACACGGAATACGCGTGTTTTACTGGAAGGGGCCGTCTGAAACGTTTGGTCTTCGGGCGATACGATAACGGCAATCAAATCAATGGCAGGATGGTTTTCAAAAATGGCTATCGTATGCTGCAACACGGTTTTGCCGTTGATTTCAACGTATTGCTTGGGCTTTCCCGCCCCAAAGCGCGCTCCGATACCGGCGGCCGGAATCAGGGCGATATGGCGACGCGTCATTCTTCGGCTCCGGCTGTTTCAGCTTTGTTGCGCCACAAACAGGCTTCGCCCAAACCGTCCAGATATTGTTCGTGTGCGGCGAGTTCCTCTGCGTTGGCTTTGATAACCTTCAAATGAGCCGGACGCTTGGTTTCGGCAATAATGACCGGTTTGACTTCCTCGTCTTCTTCTTTTTCGCCGCCCATTAAATCAAACTGTTGGCGCGTCATGGCGAGATAGACCTCGCCCAAAAGCTCGCAGTCAATCAACGCGCCGTGCAGCACGCGCTTGCTGCGGTCGACAGAAAGGCGATTACACAAAGCATCCAGACTGGCTTTCTGACCGGGGAACATTTCCCGCGCCATCGCCAGCGTATCAGTTACGGTACAGCCAAGCTCCTCGATGGAAGGCAGCCCCATACGGCGGAATTCCATGTTCAGGAAGCCGACGTCAAACTTGGCATTGTGGATAATCAGCTCGGCATCGCGTATAAAATCGGCAATCTGCCGCCCTACTTTGGCAAACGGCGGCGCGTTTTTCTCTTCCAAAACCTCAATGGTCAAACCGTGCACCTTTGCCGCTTCTTCAGGCATATCGCGTTCGGGATGGATATATAAATGAAGGTTGTTGTCAGTCATTTGGCGGTTGATCATTTCCAGACCGGCAAACTCGACCAAGCGGTCGCCGCCTTCGGCATAAAGGCCCGTGGTTTCGGTATCAAGGATAATCTGGCGTTTGCTCATAAAAATGTCGTCCTGTTTGAATTGGCTGCATCATACTAAACAGAGGGGTGAAAGTATAGCCGTCCCGCCATACAGATCTGAGGTCGTCTGAAAACACCAGTTATTTTCAGGCTTTGATATGAACACCTACACGACTTTTTGATTTAAATCAAAATTTTTCAAATTTATTTTATTTTAAATCATTAGGTTACCATTGATTACGACAATAATAACAATTATCATTTGCAATCTTGGATTTTTTGCGTATAATTCAATCCAACGAAACAGCAATCACAGAACGAAAGGAGAAAGAAATGCCGGAAAGTATTTTTAAGCAAGTCTCTCTCGACATTCTGAGACTGCATCAACAAACCGTGCGTTCGCTTTTAGCCACGCAATGTTGCAACGATTGCGAAGTGCACGATGCTATATATGTTACCTTAGACGGTCGTTATTACGTTTGGCTCCCCTGCATGGCAGAGGCGAAGCAGCCGCAAACCGGTATCCTGCTCATTGAAGACGAAGACAGCCACGCGCGTCTGAGCTGGGTGGCCAGCACAAGGGAAGTCAAACAAAAAGACAGCCTCTACAACCGCGTCGTTTCCGCCCTACAACGCAAAATGCGGCGGACGAAAAACAAATTCAATCAAACCGCCGATGCGCGTTTGCTCGAACTGACCCCGCAGCAGGGACGGCTGACTACAGACAGCAAAGATTTATCGCTTTCACCCCACGATTTGGTAAAGGCCCTTTATCCGGCAACACATCAATTAGGAGAATTTGCCTTGTAACAGTTTTGGTAGTGGTTTGTGTTCCTTTTGCGCCCCTTAAAATTTTAAAGGGGCGATTTTTTTGGCCGGACGACATACCGCCGTTTTCCCAACGGCCCGCCGGTTTTTCCAGTAAAATAAGGCCGTCTGAAAATACTGCTGGAACTGATATGCAACTGCTCAAATACATACAAGCGCAAGGATTAGGCAGCCGCAAACAATGCCAGTGGCTGATTGATAACGGTTGCATAGCCGTCAACGGCGAAATCCGCAGCGACGCCAAAAGCAGCATCAAACCGGAAGAAGTCGAAACACTGGCTATCGACGGAGAACCCATCTTTGCCGTGCCCCTGCCCTATTTCTATATATTGCTCAACAAGCCTGCCGATTACGAAACTTCGCACAAACCACAGCAATATCCCAGCGTATTCAGCCTGTTTCCCAATCATATGCGCAATATTGACATGCAGGCGGTTGGCCGTTTGGACGCCGACACCACAGGGGTTTTACTGATTACAAACGACGGACAGTTTAACCATCGGGTTACTTCGCCCAAACACAAGGTTCCCAAACTCTACCGCGTTACTCTAAAACACGCTGCCGACAACCGTCTGTGCGAAACGCTGAAAAACGGCGTATTGCTGCATGATGACAACGAGACAGTCGCTGCCGACGAAGCAGTATTGGAAAAACCGACCGTCTTGCTGATGACGATTACCGAAGGCAAATACCACCAAGTTAAACGTATGGTAGCTGCCGCCGGCAACCGGGTCGAACGCCTGCACCGCGAAAAATTCGGCGATTGGAGCGCCGACGGTCTGCCCTCCGGCGGTTGGAAATTTATCCGTGTGTAGGAAATTTTCAACCTTTTCAACAAATTTGTGAAATATTCTGTATTTTTTATTTTATAAAAATCAGTTATATAGATATAACAAAATTGTATTAACTCAATTTAACATCATGAAAAGTGAACTATTGTATAATTCACCTGTCTGAGTAACACTTACCCCGCAAGGGGTGAGTAAGTGAGTAAGACGTTTTCCCCGTAATGTGTTTGGCCATCTATACTTTTCCCCTTAGTATAGATGGTTTTTTTTATCTGCATTTTTTAATAACTAAAAATATTATCACTATAAAATTATTTTCTTACCATTTAATTTTTTTAATTTTACAGCGTAGAAAATATCTATCTGTCCATTCCTCCCTCTTCTCACTTTTACTCGGCTACCTGCATACAGCTGCAATTACCAACAGCATGAAAATCATTCAAGCCTCACTGAAATCGTATCTTCAGACGGCCTCTATATTCCTCTCGCAGGATATTTTCCTGTTATTATCCAATTTAGCAGGAAAATACACTATTTCTCTTTCTATTATTTGGTCAAAGCGGATAAATCCCTAAGCGTATAATATTACACTTCTTTACCAATTATTTATCCGTATCAAGAATGTCTGCAAACCAAACCCGTCAAACTTGGTCCAACCGTTTGACTTATATCCTTACCGTTGCCGGCGCGACTGTCGGTTTCGGCGCAACGTGGCGTTTCCCGTATTTGGTCGGTGAAAACGGTGGCGGTGCGTATGTGTTTTTATTCTGTATCGCCATGTTTGTTATCGGTATTCCGATGATTTTAGTGGAAAACGTTATCGGACGGCGCAAAGGTGTGAACGCGCTGGATGCGTTCGGCGGCTCGATGAACGGCAAACCCGTCGCTAAAATTTGGAAACTGGTTGGCTGGATGGGCTTACTCGGCGCGTTCGGCATTATGGCTTATTACATGGTGCTCGGCGGTTGGGTGATCAGCTATATCGTTAATATTATTAGCGGAAATCTGAATATTTCCAGCCCTGTCAGCGGCGAAATAACGAAAAGCTTCTTTACCGAACACATCGAAAACAACCCTTGGGAAATTGCGTTTTATACGCTGCTGTTTGTGGCGGTGAACCAATGGATTTTGGTCAAAGGCGTCATCGGCGGCATTGAAAAAGCGGCGAAATACCTGATGCCGCTGCTGTTTTTGTTCCTGATTGCCATGGTCGTGCGCAACGTTACCCTACCGGGCGCGATGGAAGGGATTACTTTCTATCTGAAGCCTGATTTCAGCAAGATTACCGCAGAACTTTTCGTCTTTGTTTTGGGGCAAGTATTCTTCGCTCTGAGTTTGGGTTTCGGCGTGATGATCACCTTGTCCAGCTATCTGGATAAAAACGAAAATCTGGTGCAAACCGCAGTCATTACGGCAATTACCAATACCATCATCGCCGTACTTGCGGGCTTTATGATTTTCCCGTCGCTCTTCAGCTTCGGCGTCGCCCCTAATTCCGGTCCGACTTTGGTATTCCAAAGTTTGCCGATTGTGTTCTCGAATATGTGGGCTGGACCTGTGTTCGCCGTGATTTTCTTCTCGTTGCTTCTGATTGCTGCGCTGACAACTTCGCTGACCATTTATGAAGTGTTGATTACGACCATTCAGGAAAAAACCAAAATCCGCCGTACCGCCGCGATTACGATTGTATTGGCTGCTATCTTTATCTTCGGCAACATCCCGTCTATTCTGAGCTATGGCCCGTGGAAAGACGTTTCCGTGTTCGGCAAAAATATTTTCGATGCTTTTGACTACATCAGCGGCAACATCTTGTTTATGCTGACCGCTCTCGGCTCCGCGCTGTTTGTCGGTTTCGTGATGAAGGATGAAGCGAAGGACGAATTGCTTTATAAAGGCAACCATAAGACGGTCAATATTTGGTTTGCCTATGTGAAATACCTCGTGCCGCTGGTGATTTTGCTGATTTTCGTCAGCAACCTGTTCTAACCGAACCAGACAATATTCATCAAGGCCGTCAGAAAACATGAAACAGGCTTTCAGACGGCCTTTGTTTCGTTTCTCGCAGCGAAATACGGTATAATCAGGCATTTCAGCACATTACCGACCCGTTTTCAGACGGCCTTTATCTTGAATTTATGGCTACAAAACCTTCCTCTTCCAAATCGCCATCACCGCGACAAAAAAACAGTCCTGCCAAAAACAACACGCGGAAAACCGGTGTCAAAACCCAACCCAACAAACTTTCAGAAAACCTGAAGGCTGCTAAAGCCCTGCAACGGGACGAAGCCAAGAAAAACCGTCCTGAACATGTCGTCAATCTGATTAACGATACCTTGTGGCTGCTGGGTTTGGTCGTAACCGCCTACATCGGCATTTCTCTGGCCAGCTTCGATATGACCGACCCTGCATGGTCGCACAGCGTGATGCCTGTCGAAGAGGTGCGCAACTTCGGTGGTTTGTTCGGCGCATACCTTTCCGACGTCGGCTACTATCTGTTCGGCCTGTCGTTTTGGTGGTGGATTGCCGCCTCTTGCGTGTTTTTGTATAAAAATTTCCGCCCGTTGCAAAAACAGGAAAACCACAAACCCTACAACCACCGTATCGCAGGCATGGCTTTGCTGCTGCTGTTGTTTTGCAGCCCGATTTTGGAATTTTTCCTTCTTAACAATACACTGGGCGACCGCCTGCCCGTCGGCGCGGGCGGTTTGGTCGGCGCGGTCGCCGGTACCGGCTTAAGCTGGCTGTTGGGCAAATCAGGCAGCCTGTTGATTATCGCCGTTATCCTGCTACTTGCCGTGTCGTTGCTGGCGCAAGTCTCTTGGCTGGAAGTTATGGCCAAAACCGGCCGCAATACCGAAAACATGCTGGTCGGACTGTTCCGCAGGCTGTTTGCGAAAAAACAGGAAGGCGTCATTACCGATCTGCCTGACGCGAAAAACACCCGCCGCATGGTCAAGGAAGCCAAAACGATTACCGCCGCCCCCGCACCGCTGCTGGAAGGCAGCAACAGTAACCGTAAAAAGTCAGTTGCCGTGTCTGTCGCCCCGCCGCCCAAAATCCAAACTTCGCTGTTTGACGACGAAAACCTCAACAATCCACCACCTTCCGGCGAATACCAGAAACCCGCAGTCAACTTGCTGCGCATCCCGCAAAGCGAACCCGTTACCGTCAACCCTGAGGAATTGCAGCAAACCGCCGAGCTTATCGAATCCAAACTGGCAGAGTTCGGCATCGGCGTGCAAGTCGTGTCCGCCACTTCCGGTCCCGTGATTACACGCTATGAAATCGAACCGGCTCAGGGCGTGAAAGGCAGCCAGATTGTCGCCTTGTCGAAAGATTTGGCGCGTTCGATGTCTCTTCAGGCAGTGCGCATTGTCGAAACCATCGCCGGCAAAAACACGATGGGCATTGAGTTGCCGAACGAAAAACGCCAAGACGTGATGTTGAGCGAAATTCTCTCTTCACCCGTGTTTACCGAAGCCAAATCCAAACTGACCGTTGCCTTGGGCAAAGACATCTCCGGTACGCCCGTGGTCGGCGACTTGGCAAAAATGCCGCACCTTTTGGTTGCCGGCATGACCGGTTCGGGCAAATCCGTCGGTGTGAACGGCATGATTATGTCGATGTTGTTCAAAGCCAAACCCGACGAAGTCCGCTTCATCATGATAGACCCGAAAATGCTGGAACTGAGCATTTACGACGGCATTCCGCACCTGCTCTGCCCCGTCGTTACCGATATGCGCGAAGCAGGACAGGCACTGAACTGGTGTGTGGCCGAAATGGAAAAACGCTACCGCCTGCTCTCGCACGCCGGTGTACGTAATTTAGACGGTTTCAACAAGAAAATCGAAGATGCCAAAGCCGCAGGCAAACCCTTGCTCAATCCGTTCAGTCTGAACCCCGACGAACCCGAACCGCTGGAAAAACTGCCAATGATTGTGGTCGTTATCGACGAATTGGCCGACCTGATGATGACCGAACGCAAAGCCGTCGAGCAACAAATCGCCCGCCTCGCCCAAAAAGCGCGTGCCGCCGGCATTCACATGATCGTCGCCACACAACGCCCCAGCGTCGATGTCGTAACAGGCCTGATTAAGGCCAACATCCCGACGCGTATGGCGTTTACCGTACAAAGCAAAATCGACAGCCGCACCATCCTCGACCAGATGGGAGCGGACGAATTGCTGAAATACGGCGACTCATTGTTCCTGCAACCGGGCAGCGCCGAACCCGTGCGGCTGCAAGGCGCGTTCGTTTCGGACGACGAAGTACACCAAGTCGTCAACTTCGTCAAAGCCCAAGCACCCGCCGACTATATTGAAGGTTTGCTCAGCGGCGAAGCCGCACTGGAAACCACCAACATCGTCAATCCGAATGCAGGCAGCGACGAACTGTTCGATCAAGCCGTCGCCTTCATCCTCGAGTCGCGCAAGACCTCCATCTCCGCATTGCAGCGGCAACTGCGCGTCGGTTACAACCGAGCCGCCAACCTGATGGAGGCACTGGAAAACGCCGGTATCGTCTCCCCTGCCGACGCCGGCGGAAGCCGGCGCATTTTGGCACAAAAAGACAATGCCTAAACAAGCAATCCTAAAAAAGGCCGTCTGAAAACCTCCGCAGGCATTTTCAGACGGCCTTTTCCCGAATTGGGCCGCATCTCCCTGCGAAATATATTTTATCCGAACATTGTGATATACTTTGCGGCTGAATTTTACCTTTTCCGCCTTAGAAACTGCGACAGGAAAACAATACGTTCCGGCCCTGCCGGGCTTCACTTTCCGCAAAGGCGGGAAACCGTTATCCGTTTATCAATCAACACAACAAATTAAGGGCTTACGATGAGCGTAACTGTTGAAACTTTAGAAAACTTGGAACGCAAAGTAATAGTGTCTTTGGCTTGGGCCGACATTAACGCTGAAACCGACAAACGTCTGAAACAAACCCAACGCCGCGTTAAAATCGACGGCTTCCGTCCGGGCAAAGCCCCGCTGAAAATGGTCGCCTCTATGTACGGCGCAAGCGTTCAGAACGAAGTTATAAACGAATTGGTGCAACGCGCGTTCTACGACATCGCCGTAAGCGAAAACCTGAAAGTCGCCGGCTTCCCCCGTTTTGAAGGCGTGGAAGAACAGGACGACAAAGATTCCCTCAAAATCGCCGCCATCTTCGAAGTATTCCCCGAAGTCAGCATCGGCGATTTATCCGCCAGCGAAATCGAAAAAGTAACTTCCGAAGTCGGTGACGCCGAAGTCGAGAAAACCGTGGAAATCCTGCGCAAACAACGTACCCGTTTCAACCATGTCGACCGCGCGGCCCAAAACAGCGACCGCGTCATCATCGACTTCGAAGGTAAAATCGACGGCGAACCGTTTGCCGGCGGTTCTTCTAAAAATTACGCCTTCGTACTGGGTTCCGGTCAGATGCTGCCCGAATTTGAAGCCGGCATCGCCGGCATGAAAGCGGGCGAAAGCAAAGACGTGGAAGTCAACTTCCCCGAAGACTACCACGGTAAAGACGTTGCCGGTAAAACTGCAGTATTCACCATCACCCTGAACAACGTATCCGAAGCCACCCTGCCAGAAGTGGATGCCGAATTTGCCAAAGCGTTAGGCATTGCAGACGGCGATGTCGCCAAAATGCGCGAAGAAGTGAAGAAAAACGTAGCGCGCGAAGTGGAGCGCCGCACGCAAGAACAAACCAAAGAATCAGTGATGGATGCGCTGCTCAAAGCGGTCGAGCTCCAAGTGCCCAACGCCCTTGTCAACGACGAAGCCGCACGGCTGGCGGAAGAAATGAAGCAGAACTTTGTCAACCAAGGCATGGCTAATGCAGGCCAGGTGAACCTGCCGGCAGATATGTTCAAAGAACAGGCGCACCGCCGCGTGGCATTGGGTCTGATTTTGGCCAAACTGGTTGAAGAAAACAAACTGGAACCGACCGAAGAGCAAATCAAAGCTGTGGTTGCCAACTTTGCCGAAAGCTATGAAGACCCGCAGGAAGTCATTGATTGGTATTACGCGGACGCAAGCCGCCTGCAGGGCCCGACATCGCTGGCCGTCGAAAGCAACGTCGTCAACTTCGTGCTGGGTAAAGCCAAAGTAACCGAAAAGACCTTATCGTTTGACGAAGTCATGGGCGCTCAAGCCTAAGGCCGTCTGAAACAGATATGAAAGCACCGAAGCGGCGCATAGCGTGTTTTGGTGCTTTTCAACCATTTACAGGAAACAAAAAATGACCTTCGACTTCAATAATTACCTCGTGCCGACCGTTATCGAGCAAAGCGGTCGGGGCGAACGCGCTTTTGATATTTATTCACGTCTGCTCAAAGAACGCATCGTATTTCTGGTCGGTCCGGTGGACGACCAATCCGCCAATCTGGTCGTGGCGCAACTGCTGTTTCTGGAAAGCGAAAATCCCGACAAAGATATTTTCTTTTACATCAATTCTCCGGGCGGCTCCGTATCGGCGGGCATGTCGATTTACGACACCATGAACTTTATCAAACCTAACGTATCGACCCTGTGTCTCGGCCAAGCCGCCAGCATGGGGGCATTCCTGCTGTCCGCCGGTGAAAAAGGCAAACGCTTCGCCCTGCCCAACAGCCGCATTATGATTCACCAGCCGCTCATCAGCGGCGGCCTCTCAGGTCAGGCATCAGACATTGAAATCCACGCTAAAGAGTTGCTCAAACTGAAAGAAAAGCTCAACCGCCTACTCGCCAAACATTGCGGCCGCGATCTGGCCGATTTGGAACGCGACACCGACCGCGACAACTACATGTCGGCCGAGGAAGCCAAAGAATACGGCTTGGTCGACCAAGTTTTGGAAAACCGCGCCTCTATACAGGCGTGACGACGGTAATCGTAAAAGGCCGTCTGAAACCGAAGTTTCAGACGGCCTTTCCATTTATATCAAACGTTCGGAATCAAATCACTCCGTTATTGGCCGTCACATCATCTGCACCTACGGCCTTCAACAGTTGCGAAGCGGTATAGCTTCCTCCCGAAGCGAATGTGAAACTATCGGCATTATTCGTGTGAGCATTCAGGATAGTCAGCGTATCGTCGGTACCTTTCAACTTGATTGTCCAGTTGGTACCGGTGGTGATTTCCAAATCTTTGATGCTCAGGCCGTCTGAAAAACGCACGCCGGCCTCGCCGACCCCTTCTCCGATACTCAGGGTATCATGTCCGCTCCCCTTGCCGAAGACTACGGTATCGGAATCTCCCTTGAAAGTAATCTTATCGTCGCCGATGCCGGCATCGACGATTGTTTTTCGCTCCACTTCAACGGTATCGTTACCCTTGCCTCCGTAAAAAGTGGTGTTTTTGAAATAATCTCCTTGGATATGAATTTTATCTCCTTTATCCGTACCGTAGATTATGTGTTCCCTTCCTTCATAAAAAGAACTGCTTGGACCTATTGTCCTATCATCCAGATATTCGATTACCTTGCCGTCGTCGGATAAATGCGAAATTCGCAAGCCGAAATGCTGGATAATCTGATTGAAAGTATAGCTGCCGCTATCAAATTCAAAATTGGACACCGCCCCCATCCACATCTGGTTTTTGATGGTCAGCACATCATCCGTACCTTTAATCGAAATATTCCATGTATCTCCGTCCGTGCGGGGAGTGGTAACAAAATCATTAAGATGGGGCATATAGCCGATACCTTCTTTGCCGTATCCACGGGTTACGGAAATTGCCAAGTCGTCCAGCGTCAGCCCGCCGGTGAATTTCACCGTATTCGCATGGATGAAGGGAGTGTATTCGTCATCAAGATCAAACATGAAATCAAAGATGGTATCGTGCCCGTATCCTCTGCCGAAAATATAGGTATCCTTATGCAATCCTCCTTCCAGATAGTCATTACCCGCGCCCCCATCCAGCAAATCGTCTCCTGAATCTGCGTAAAGTCTGTCATTGCCGTTACCGCCATAGAGTTTATCGTCAGGCACACCCAAAATTAAGGCACTGTGTTCAACGATGAGGTCATCCCCGTCTCCGCCGTAGAGGGTATCCCTTCCGTCGCTGCCGCCATTAATATAATCATCGTCGGCCGTTCCCCGCAGCGTGTCATTTCCTGAGGTACCGTACAGGCTTTTGCCGTAATGCCCTCCGCTCACCGCTTTCTGAAACTCGGCCGCACTGTATGATTTTCCGCCGATTTCAAATCTGCTGATAACCGGATTGGACAGGCCGTCTGAAAACTGGCGGCTGATGGTCATTTCCCCTCTTACGGAAGCAATAATCCAATCCGTACCGCCGCCGTCGGCTGCACGGGTAAACAGCCTAAGCGTACCGATATCGATTTTATCGTCGAATCTGACGGTATTGCGGTCGGAAGCCTCATCGATAACGGTGGTTTGCCCGTCGAAGAGATAAGTATCGTTGCCCTTTCCGCCATACAGACGGTCTTTACCTGTTCCACCGTCCAAAACATCGTTGCCGGCTCCGCCATAGATAATATCGTCTCCCTTTCCGCCATAGAGCCTGTCGTTTCCATCACCTCCGTTGATGTGATCGTTGCCGGCTCCGCCATCTACGATATCGTTGCCCCGACCGCTGTACAGACGGTTACGGCCTGCATTGCCTACCAGCAAATTATCGGCATTATTGCCCGCGCCATAAATATTCGCCTCTCCCAATAACTCAAGATTCTCAACATTGGTCGGCAAGGTATAGCTGATACTGCTGTTTACGCTGTCAATCCCTTCGCCCGGATTTTCAATAACCACATCTCCGATGTCGTCCACTTTGTAAGTATCGTTTCCGACGCCGCCGCGCATGGTATCTTGCCCCTGATCGCCCCAGAGTTTGTCGTGTCCGTCGCCGCCGTTGAGCGTGTCGTTACCATCCCCGCCGATCAATTCGTCATTTCCGGCATATCCGTTGAGCGTATCGTTACCGACTCCGCCGTCAATAACATCCCTACCGTCCGTACCGTTTATAACGTCATCTTTGGCAGTTCCCATGATTTTATTTTTAGGCGGTTCTTCATAAGTCGGCCGAGACAGCCCTTCTTTCAGCAAAGCCAATTCACGCGCCGTATAAGTCTCTGCTCCGAATTGAAACCGGTTGACGGCGGGTTCGGTTTCCGTTTTCAAATATTGGTTGCGGATGGTTAACGAAGTTTCATCATTGATTTTGATGACCCAATCCGTATTACCGGAAACATTGGTTGTCTGCGCGATTGAAATTTTATCTGCACGGATTCCGCTGCCGAATCGCACGGTATTGTTACCTTGATTATCGATGACGGTATCGTGCCCGCTGTCGGCATTGAAAACAAAAGTATCTTCGCCCATATCGCCCTGCAATATATCGTTACCCTTGCCGCCGTTGAGAATATCGTCGCCGTTCCCGCCATAAAGCCTGTCATCACCTTCGTCACCGTTGACCGAATCTTTGCCCTCGCCTCCGTAGAGTTTGTCGTTACCCTCGCCACCGCTGATATTGTCTTCACCGCCCATGCCGTAGACGGTATCGTTGCCGCGGCCGCCGTTCAAACGGTTGTAACCGTCGTTGCCGGTCAGAGTATTGTCGGCATTATTACCCAAACCGTAAATATTCTGCGTACCGGTCAGCGTAAGGTTTTCAACATTATTCGGCAAAACGTAGCTGACATTGCTGTATACACTGTCCGTACCGCCGTTGACGGCTTCATTGATTTTATCCGTGCTGCCGGTTACATAATAAACATCGTCTGCCGCCGTTCCCTGCATGGTTTTCGGAGACGCTTCTTTAATTGGGCTTACTGCATAGACAGTGTGTGCTTTTGTTAAAACATTACCTTTGTTCGCTTCCATGATTTATATTTCCCGTCAGTAGACTTCATTTCAATTTTTACAGTATTTAAAATTACTGCGAAGTATTCGACTTTAATTTTTCATAATAGTTCAAATCTTTTCTTTAAATAAAGTTTACGGTGAATTCCGCAATTTATTACAGACAATTTATCGATTGATACTCTCATACAAAAAATATAAAGAAGGCCGTCTGAAATCTTTGCAGATTTTTTCAGACGGCCTTTTTATGCTCAAAATCCAGTTACTGCACTACAGCGAACGGGCTACCTCGATAACGTCGAAACATTCAAGCTGATCGCCTTCCAAGATCTCGTTGAAGTTTTTCAGCATCAGGCCGCATTCGAAACCCATGCGTACTTCTTTAACATCGTCTTTAAAGCGTTTCAACGAGGCAAGTTCGCCGGTATGAATAACGACATTGTTGCGAATCAAACGGATGTGTGAATCGCGTTTTACCACGCCGTCGGTAACCATACAGCCCGCAATATTGCCAACCTTGGATACGCTGATAACCTGGCGGATTTCCACCGTACCGGTAACCTGCTCTTTCTGTTCCGGCGCCAACATTCCGCTCATGGCGGCCTTCACGTCGTCGATGGCGTCGTAAATAATGTTGTAGTAGCGGATTTCCACATCCTCATTTTCAGCCAGCTTGCGGGCGGAAGCATCGGCACGCACATTAAAGCCGATAATGAACGCGCCCGAAGCAATGGCAAGGTTGACATCGGATTCGGTAATCCCGCCGACGCCGCTGTGCAACACGTTCACCACCACTTCTTCGTTGGACAGTTTTTTCAGACTGCCTGCCAAGGCTTCGTAAGAACCCTGCACGTCGGCCTTGATAATGACCGACAACGACTGGGCTTGGTTTTCGCCCATATTGTTGAACATATTTTCCAGCTTCGCCGCCTGTTGCTTAGCCAAACGCACATCGCGGTATTTGCCTTGGCGGAACAATGCGATTTCACGGGCTTTTTTCTCGTCCGCCAATACCATTGCATCTTCGCCTGCATTCGGCACGTCCGACAAACCGAGGATTTCCACAGGAATCGACGGACCTGCCTCATTAATGGCCTTGCCGTTTTCATCGGTCATGGCACGGATTTTGCCAAAAGCCGTACCGGCCAGCAGCATATCGCCTTTTTTCAGCGTACCGCTTTGCACCAACAATGTCGCTACCGCGCCGCGCCCCTTATCAAGGCGGGCCTCAACAATGATACCTTTGGCCGGAGCATCGGCAGGCGCGGTCAGTTCCAACACTTCCGCCTCCAGCAACACCGCCTCCAGCAACGCATCAATGTTCAAACCTTTTTTGGCGGAAACATCGACAAACTGGACATTACCGCCCCATTCGTCAGGCACGACTTCATGCGCGGTCAGCTCTTGGCGGATACGCTCGGGATTGGCCGCCTCTTTATCGATTTTGTTTACCGCTACCACCATCGGCACGCCCGCCGCTTTGGCATGGGCAATAGCTTCGATGGTTTGCGGCATCACGCCGTCGTCGGCTGCGACCACGAGAATCACGATGTCGGTCGCTTTCGCACCGCGCGCGCGCATGGCGGTAAACGCTTCGTGACCCGGAGTATCCAAGAAGGTAATCACGCCGCGCGGAGTTTCAACGTGGTATGCACCGATGTGCTGGGTAATGCCGCCCGCTTCGCCTTGTACCACTTTGGCGCGGCGGATGTAGTCCAACAGCGAGGTTTTACCGTGGTCGACGTGGCCCATGACGGTAACAACCGGCGGACGCGGCAGCGCTTCGGCTTCCACTGCTTCCACGCCTTCATCCAAGAATGCTTCGGGATCGTCGGCGGCGGCAGGTTTGCCGATGTGGCCGAGTTCTTCCACCACAATCAGGGCGGTGTCTTGGTCGATGGATTGGTTGATGGTCACCATCATGCCCATTTTCATCAGGGCTTTGACCACTTCCACGCCTTTGACTGCCATTTTGTGCGCCAAGTCGGCCACGGTAATGGTTTCGGGAACCAAGACTTCGTGTACGACAGGTTCGGTCGGCGCTTGGAAAGCATGTTGGTTCGGCTCGAGTTTCAGTTTTTTGCCTTTCTTGCCGCCGCGTACGCGTTCCTCATCACCGCCGCGTGCCGCATTACGGTCGCGGCCGCCTTTGCCGCCTTTACCTTTGCTGTTGCGGCTTTGGTTATCATCGTCGCGGTTGTGACGGTCGTCTTTTTTCATGCGGGCGGAGCCGGCGGATTTATCACCGGCAGCCGCTGCTTTTTCAGACGGCCTCTGTGAAGATTCTGCCGTTTTAACGCCGCCTTGTTCGGCGGACTTACCTTCTTTGGCAGCCTTTGCTTCCTGCTGTACTTGTTGCCTCATGGCTTCGCGGCGTGCTTGGCGTTCCTGTTTTTCCTTCAGCAACGCCTCCTGATGAGCGCGCATGGCGGCGGCCCTGCGTGCCTCTTCGTCACGCTGCGCCTGTTCTGCCGCGCTGACAACGGGTTGCGGCACCTCAGGTTCGACGGTCGTCTTTTTCGTTTCCTTGGATTTGGCCGATTTACCCTGTTTGGCCTGTCGAGTTTCTTTAGGTTGCGATTCCTCTTTGGCGGGATGTTCCGTTTTACCCGCTTTCTCTGTTCCGGTTTTTGCCTCTTTGGCAGCTTTCAACTTGGCCGCTTCCGCTTGCGCTTTAGCTTTTTCTTCCGCCGCTTTTTCAGCGGCAGCCTTATCCGCTTCCGCTTTCTCTGCCGCGGCTTTTTCCGCTTCAACCCTTGCGGCTTCCGCCGCGGCCGCCTGCATTTTGACTTTTCCCGCTTCGGCTTTGGCTGTTTCCGTTGATATTTCCGCAGAAGGAATCACGACCGCGCGGCTGCGGCGGCGGGTTTCCACTTTCACTCCGCCGACAGTGCTTTCTTCGGTTCTGGTACGGCGCACGCTGATGGTACCGCCGCCTTCATTACCGTTTTTCTTTTGCAGGTAATCGCGCAAACGGCTCTTATCTTCCAAAGTGAGGCCGTCTGAACCGCTGTTTTTTTCCACACCGGCGCTTTTTAATTGTTTCAGCAGGTCGTCTACCGACCTTTTCAGTTCGGCGGCAAATTGTTCTACTGTCGTGTTACTCATCTATTACCCCCTCAGTTGCTTTCGGTAAACCAGTGTTCGCGGGCGGCCAAAATAACTTTTTTGGCTTCCTCTTCAGTAACGCCGGTAATTTCAATCAGTTCGTCCACGGCCAGTTCGGCCAAATCGTCACGGGTGATGATACCTGCCTGTGCCAAATCCCGCAGCATTTCGGTATCCAACCCCTCCAGCGAACGCAGGTCGTCGGCCACATCCTCCAGTTTTTCTTCGGAAGCAATGGCCAGCGTCAGAATCGCGTCGCGCGCACGGTTGCGCAGAACCTCCACGATTTCCTCGTCGAAACCGTCGATTTCCAACAGTTCCGCAGCCGGCACATACGCCACTTCTTCCAGCGTGGCAAATCCTTCCTGTAACAGAATGTCGGCGGTTTCTTCGTCGATGTTCAGATGTTCGGTAAAGAGTTTGCGGATGGCTTCGTCTTCTGCCGCATTGCGCTCGTCAGCTTCGGCCACGGTCATGATGTTCAACTGCCATTCGGTCAGGTCGGAAGCCAAACGCACGTTTTGTCCGCCGCGGCCGATGGCCAGTGCAAGCTGGTCTTCCGCCACGACGACATCCACCGCATGTTTGTCCTCGTCAATCACGATGCGCGTTACCTCTGCCGGTGAGAGCGCGTTAATCACGAACTGTGCCGTCTCCGGCGACCACAATACCACGTCGATACGTTCGCCTGACAACTCGTTGCTGACGGCGTTCACGCGCGAACCGCGTACGCCGATGCAGGTACCCTGCGGATCGATACGTTGATCGTTGGCTTTTACGGCCACTTTCGCCCGTTGTCCCGGATCGCGTGCAACGGCGCGGATTTCCAATGATCCGTCCTCGATTTCCGGTACTTCCATCGCATACAGCTTAGCCAGGAAATTTTTGTCGGTACGGCTCAGGATGACTTGTTTGCGGCCGGTACTGCCGATTTCGTCCACTCTCAACAGCAAAGCGCGGATACGGTCACCGCTGCGGAAGTTTTCACGCGGAATCATTTGGTCTCGGGGAATCAGCGCATCCAGTTTGCCCGACACTACCTCCACGATGATGCCGTGGCGTTCGACACGCTTGACCGTACCGGAAACGATGTCTTCTTTCCTTGCCAGAAACTCATTCAGAATCTGCTCGCGCTCGGCATCGCGGATGCGTTGCAGGATGATTTGTTTCGCCGTTTGCGCGGCTTGGCGGCCGAAGCCTTCGTTTTCGAGCTGCTCTTCATAATATTCGCCGATTTGGATTTCCGTACCCGGGATTTCTTCTTGGATTTCCTCGATGGTTTTTTCCACATCGGGATAGGTATAGTCTTCGTCGGCAACAATCAGCCAACGCCGGAACGTGCGGTATTCGCCCGTATCGCGGTCGATTTCTACGCGCACATCCATATGTTCGCGGTTGGCTTTCTTTTTGGCGGCGGTAGAAAGGGCAAATTCCAGTGCCTGAAACACCACTTCTGTATCTACGTTTTTCTCGCTGGCCAATGCTTCGGCCAATTGCAACATTTCACGACTCATTCTCAGAATCTCCGTTCATTATCAATAACTTTAAAAATTGAATTCGGGACGCAGACGGGCTTTGTCGATATTGTCGAATTCAATATCCACGCTTTTGCCGTCAAACGAAATGCTGACCGTACCGTTTTCGCAGTTTTCGATACGGCCGATGAAATTCTTTTGTCCATCAATCGGCAGACGGGTTTTGATTTTGGCCTGCCGTCCCGCAAAACGGACGAAATCGGCGGCTTTTTTCAACGGGCGGTCAAGGCCCGGACTGGAAATTTCCAGACGCTTGTAATCAATGTTTTCCACCGTAAAAACGCGGCTCAGATGATTGCTTACAGTCGCGCAGTCTTCCACGGTAATGCCGCCCTCTTTATCTATAAATATGCGCAAATCACCTTGCGCGGTCAGCTCAAAATCCACCAGCTCGTAACCCAAGCCCGGCAGAGTCTTGTCAAGAATATTTTGAATATCCATGTCGCTCCAGAGTACATAATAAAAAAATGGCCCTATGGCCATTTTTCCTGTAATACGAAAAATTTACTAATTATAACCCGTTTACCGAGAAAATAAAAGTATTGATTTGGCGTGTATTTTTCAGACGGCCTGTATCTATCGGGGGCGTTATCCGAAAAGCTTGCAGGACGCGGATGTGCCGACTAAAATCGTTCGGCCAATCAAACTGTTTATAGGGAAACCGCAAACCATGCCTGCACATACGATTTACAATTTTTCCGCCGGTCCCGCCGTTCTGCCCGAAGCTGTGTTGCGTACCGCGCAGCAGGAAATGCTTGATTACAACGGCACCGGTTTTCCCGTGATGGCGATGAGCCACCGTTCGGACATGTTTTTAAGCATTTTGCACCACGCCGAACATGACTTGCGCCAACTGCTGAACATTCCGTCGCATTATAAGGTCCTGTTCCTGCAAGGCGGCGCGACCACGCAGTTCAACATGGTCGCCATGAATCTGGCGCACGGTTTCAAACGCGCCGATGCCGTTGTAACAGGTAACTGGAGCCGCATTGCCTACGAACAGATGAGCCGCCTGACTGATGCCGAAATTCATCTGGCGGCAGACGGCGGCAAGCAGTTCGGCTACACCGCCCTGCCCGCCGTAGAATCATGGGACGTCTACAAGCATTCGGCTTTCGTCCATTTTGTGATTAACGAAACCGTACACGGCCTGCAATATCAAAACGTACCGAAACTTTCAGACGGCCTGCCGCCTTTGGTGTGCGATATGTCGAGTGAAATCTTATCGCGCGAATTCGATGTGAACGATTACGGTTTGATTTACGCGGGCGCACAGAAAAATATCGGTCCTGCCGGTGCAACCGTGGTTATTATCCGTGAAGACTTGCTCGATCGCTGCCCGAAAGACATCCCCGACGTATTCAACTACCAATCGCATATCAAACGCAACGGTATGTACAACACGCCTGCGACTTATCCGATTTATATGGCGGGTTTGGTGTTCCGCTGGCTGCTGACACAGGGTGGCGTAAAAAAAATCGAAGCGGTCAACAACCTGAAAGCCGAAACGCTCTACCGCGCCATCGACGGCAGCGGCGGCTTCTATATCAATAATATTCAAGCCGATGCCCGCTCAAAAATGAACGTTATTTTTAAAACGTCCGATCCTGACTTGGACGACACCTTCGTCCGTGAAGCCGAACTGCGCGGGTTATGCGCTTTGAAAGGCTACAAACTGCTGGGCGGAATGCGCGCCAGTATCTATAACGCCATGCCGCTTGAGGGCGTGGAAGCCTTAGCTGCATTCATGCAGGATTTCCAACGCCGTTACGGTTGAATGACCGGCAGGCCG
Source organism: Neisseria oralis (assembly GCF_045062685.1). Lineage (NCBI taxonomy): Bacteria > Pseudomonadati > Pseudomonadota > Betaproteobacteria > Neisseriales > Neisseriaceae > Neisseria > Neisseria oralis. Next base: position 91,002 of record NZ_JBJGEB010000007.1, on the reverse strand, counting down.
TCTGAAAATAAAGATAAGGGATTTTCAGACGGCCTCATATCCGACCAGTCCGAACGGCCTGTTTTGAATTTATGCTATAACCCTCTTTTTTCACACATTTATCAAAGGTATGCCTATGGATGCCCTCCACCTTCTGACCACCCGCCGCTCTTCGAAGAATTTGACTGCTCCGGCCCCGAACGCGGAACAAATCGAGCAGATGTTGCAAGCCGCGACGCAAGTGCCCGATCACGGCAATATGCGCCCGTTCCGTTTTACCGTCATCGAAAGCGAAGACGGTTTGTCGTATTTCCGCAAACTGCTGACCCAAACCGTAACCGAATGCAATTTCGGTGAGGATTCGATGAAAAAAGCCGAAAAAGTCGGCAATATGGCACCACTGGTTATCGGCGTAACATTTAGTCCGAACTGCTCTTCGCCAAAACCGAAACCGGAATGGGAGCAGATGCTCAGCGCAGGATGTTCCGCCTATGCCCTGCAACTGGCGGCCTCGGCCCAAGGGTTCGACAATGTCTGGATTACAGGCTTGTGGGTAAACAGCCCGCAACTGCGAGAAGCGTTTGATTGCAGCGATCGGGAAAAAATCATCGGTTTGATTATGATCGGCACTTCCGCCGAAGAAACCGCCGGTCCGAAAAATACGGATTTAGACGAGTTCGTTACCCACTGGTAACGGAAGTTTTTGCGATTCCCTATATTTTTCAGACGGCCTTCCCTCCTTAATTGAAACAATAGGACAAAAGGCCGTCTGAATTTTTTCCGCAGTGAAAATCAATATGCCCTTCCGATAACAAGGAAAACTTCTGTATCCAATCTCCCGTTTAGCCGGCAAACCAAAACGTTGACTGAAACCCACAGTCTCCCAACAGTTACATCACGATACAAAAAGGCCGTCTGAAAATAATTTTCAGACGGCCTCTAACGGTTTCAAATCCCTATCAGGCGGGGTTCATGAAATTTTCAATTTCCTGCAAGGAAATATCCGGCGTCGCACCGCGCCGCGCCGCAACCAGCGCGCCCAGTGCGCAAGCGAAGGTAAGCGCCTCCTGCGGTTCGGAATTGTTCAACAGTTTGTAAGTCAAACCGCCCAAGAAACTGTCGCCCGAACCTACGGTATCGGCCACTTTCACCCGGAAACCGCAATGTCTGTGCAACTTACCTTTCTGATACAACACCGCGCCGTGCCCCCCTAGAGTAACGCATATATTGGGAACGCCGGCCAGCTTGGCCAAAAATGCGATGTTTTGTTCGATAGAATGATATGGAGAACCGTAAATTTCGGACAGTTCATACAATTCGTCATCGTTCAGTTTGACCAAATCCACCTTTTTCATGGTATCCAGCAGACGGCCTGTATCGTAAAACGGTTTGCGCAAATTGACGTCGAAAATCTTGAATTTCGCTTTCTCAATCAGCTTATCCAAAGTCGAACGAGAAACCTCATCACGAGTCGCCAAACTACCGAAAATGAAAGCGTCGGATTCGGCCACACGCTGCAAGGCCTCTTCCTGCAACTGAATTCTGTCCCAAGCGCAGGGATAGACTATTTCGTAGCTTGCACTGCCGCACTCGTTCAACTTGACTTTCACCAAGCTGGTAGCCTGATCAGGGGATACCTGCAACAAATCGGTATTGACGTTTTTACCTTTAATCTGACGCAACAACTCTTCACCGTCGGCATCATCGCCGCGGCAGCTGATAATACTACCGCCGACACCGAGCGATTCCAACCGCACTGCGACATTCAAAGGTGCGCCACCCAATACTTTACCCGTAGGGAAATCGTCCCACAGCACTTCACCGAAGCAAGTTACTTTCATTATGAATCTTCCTTAATCAACGACTTAGACAATTCTTCCAATGGTACGCCTTTGGTTTCCGGCATCATGAACATTACGAATACCAATTGCAATACCATCATGGCTGTAAAGCAGGCGAACACCCAGCTTGCACCGATTTCATCAAACAAATAGGGAATCGCAGCAGGAATCGCGGCAGCAAGCACCCAGTGGGTCGAACTGCCCAACGCCTGACCTTGCGCACGCAGGTGACTCGGGAAAATTTCAGAGATAAACACCCAGATTACCGTACCCTGGCCAACGGCGTGGGCAGCGATAAACAGGAAGAAAAACAGCGGTACCATCATGCCTTTCCATCCGAGGAAGAAAGACAATGACACTAAGCCGAGCGAAACAATATAGCCAAAAGAACCGATGTACATCAGTTGACGGCGGCCGAATTTATCGATTAAAGACAGGCCTACGAAGGTAAAAATCAGATTGACAACACCGATACCCACGCTGCTCAATAAAGCCGAACTTTTTTCCAAACCGGCAATTTCAAAAATACGCGGCGCGTAGTACAGGAAGGCATTGATACCCGACATTTGGTTGAAAAACGCAATCAGAAAAGCCAGCAATACCGGCAGACGGTATTTTTTCAGCAACAGACTTTCTTTTTTGCCGCCATCTTTCTGCGCGGAAGCCACCAGTTCGTTAATGTCCGCCTCAGGGTTGATTACCGCCAACACTTTACGCGCATCCTCAATGCGGCCTTTCATGACCAACCAACGCGGCGACATCGGAATGCCGAGTACCATTAAGGTATAAATCGCAGCCGGCACAACCTGAACACCCAGCATCCAACGCCAAGTGTTCGCACCCAAATCAAGGTTTGAGAAAATAAAATTGGAAAGATAAGCAATTAGAATACCGAATACGATATTGAACTGATACATCGCCACCAAGCGGCCGCGTTTGTCCGCCGGAGAAATTTCGGTAACGTAGGCGGGTGCGGCAATGGTCGATGCACCGACACCCAAGCCGCCGATGAAACGGAAGCAAGCAAAGGAATAAGGATCATGAACGAGCGCAGAGCCTAGAGAACCGACAACATACAGGATACCGATGGCAATCAGCGTTTTTTTACGGCCAAATTTATCGGTCGGAATACTGCCGAACAGCGCGCCGATAACCGTACCCCATAGGGCGGATGCCATGACGACCCACCCGTGAAACAGGCTGGAGCTGTTCCACAAATGCTGTAACGCCTGATCCGCGCCAGAAATCACCACGGTATCGAAACCGAACAGGAAACCCGCCAGCGCCACCGTGATGGACCAGATGAGAAGTTTTGACTGATTCATAAAGCGCCCTCACTTGATTTAAAGTTAAGAAGAATAGCCTGATACCACAATGCAATACCCGCCGTACCACATACGTGGCAAAACGGTAAAACTTCCGGTTTTCAGTCTGTTTCCTGATAAGGTGTCGTGAGGCGGCGGGCCTTTTTTTGAAATTGTTATTACACAGTGCAGGCAACGCCTTTTTGTAATAAAATTTACAATAGAAACTCTATATATAAACTATTATGTTTTAAAACATCAGCGCTTGCAAGCAAATATCAGTTTCATACTGCGATAAACTTGACCATTCGCAACCTTTTCCGATTTATCTCTTTACAGAAGGCAAACGCTTATCTACTTTTCTTTCAACCTCTCTTCTATCTGACACTGATTCTTAGTATTTAATGAAATTTAAATACACTAAACAAGCAATATTCGAATTATCAACAGGTTCTATAGTATAAATGTTGCCTAACCAATAAACAAAAGGCCGTCTGAAAACAATCAACCATATTTTCAGACGGCCTCAATACAAAAACCGGCCGACAACAGATGTCGACCGGTCACCGATTTTCGGCAAACTCAATTTGCCAATGTTTTCTCCAAATCAGCCAAAATAGTTTCCAACTCCGCGCGTACTTCTTTCGCATCAGCAGCCGGATTCCCTTCCGAATCCAGCGCATTATGATTGAAACTATCCACGAAAGGAGCAAATGTATCTTTCAATTTCAGCAGCTTAACCACATCCAGACGAGTATAACGGTTTCCGCCGTAACCAATAACAGCACCATTCTCATGCTGCCACTGGGCAAATTGCGACGGGCTGATTTGCACCAACTCACACACCTCGTCAAGCGTGAAATAGCGTTTGGCGGGAACAGCAGGACGATTAGCGTTGTTTGTCATAGTAATGCTCCACCATGCCTTTGAGTTTTTGGCTGGCATGGAAAGTGACTACGCGGCGGGCGGTAATCGGTACTTCTTCGCCGGTTTTCGGATTACGGCCGGGACGTTGCGGTTTGTCTCGCAACTGAAAATTACCGAAACCGGAAATTTTGATTTCTTCGCCGCGTGCCAAAGTGCTGCGGATTTCTTCAAAAAAGAGTTCGACGATTTCTTTGGCATCGTTTTTGGTTACATTGCTGACTTTATCTACCAAAATATCGGCCAATTCGGCTTTAGTTAGTGTCATATTATTACCTTCTGTTGTAATAGGTGCAGATTATTACCAATTTCTATTTAAAATTCAAGCGAATATTTATTTTTTAACTGCGAAGTTGCGCTCCCGCAGCAGTTGCCGCATCAATCAGTTTTCCGATAACCGGCTCGACTGTTTCATCCGTCAGCGTGTTTTCCATATCCTGCAAAATCACTTTGACCGCCATGCTCTTCATCCCTTCAGGCAGGCCCGTACCGCGATACACGTCAAATACGCTGATTTCCTGTACCAACTTGTTTGCCACACCTTTCAATGCGGCCAACAAATCATCATGAGTCACGGCTTCAGGTATGACAAACGCCAAATCCCTGCGAACCGGCTGGAATTTCGATACTGCCTGATAGCGCGTTTTTTCGCGTTCTAACACGGCTGCCATGTCGATTTCAAATATCAGCGGCGCTTGCGGCAAGTCGTATTTTTGCAGCCATTTCGGATGCAATTCGCCGACAAAACCGATGACCTGGCCGTCTGAAACAATATTGGCGGCGCGTCCTGGATGCAGGGCGGGATGTTCGGTTTTGACAAACTCAACCGCTTTGTTTTTCAACAGATTTTCTACATCGGCCTTGATGTCGTAAAAATCCGCGTTGCGCGTTTTTTCGCCCCATTGTTCCGGCATAGCCGCACCGTACCACAGGCCGCCGATGCGTTCGTTTTGTACAAACTGGCCGTCTGAACCTTTGCTGAACACGCGGGCAATTTCAAACACACGCACGCGGTTTTGCTTGCGGTTCAGATTGTTCTGCAAAATTTCCACCAAGCCGCCGATAAGCGTGGAACGCATCACGGCATACTGCGCTGCCAGCGGGTTTTGCAGGCGGATGGGGTTGGCGTTGGCGGCAAAATCAAGTTCCCACTGCTCGTCAACGAAGGCATAGCTGACCACTTCGCGGTAGCCGCGCGTCGCCATTTCGTTATAAACAGCAAAACGCGGACGACGGGTTTCGGGTAGCGCCAGCATTTTCAGACGGCCTGACGTGTAATCGTCGGGGATATTTTCATAGCCGTAAACGCGGCCGATTTCTTCAATCAAATCAGCCTCGATTTCGATGTCGAAACGGAAGCTCGGCGCGGTAACGCGGAAGCCTTCCGCCGTTTTTTCAGGCTGCAAACCCAAGTGCTGCAAAATGGTTTCCACCTGTTCGGCAGGAATGTCCACGCCCAACACGGTTTTCAGACGGCCTAAACGCAATTCGACCTGTTTGTTTTCAGGTAGCCTGCCCAACGCTTCCACCATTTCGCCTGCCGCACCGCCGCAGATTTGCAAAACCAATTCGGTAGCGCGTTCGATAGCATCAGCCTGCAAACGGTAATCCACGCCGCGCTCAAAGCGGAACGACGAATCCGAACCAAAACCGTATTGGCGCGATTTGCCGGCGATGATTTCAGGCGCAAACCAAGCCGCTTCCAGCACGATATTTTGCGTGTCGTCTGAAACTGCGCTCGCTGCGCCGCCCATCAGGCCTGCCAAACTCAACGCGCCTTTTTCATCGGCCACTACCAGCGTGTTTTCAGACAGAGACACGGTTTTCTCGTTCAGGCATTCCAGCGTTTCACCTTCGCGCGCGCGGCGGATGTGCAGGCTGCCTGAAAGTTTGTCGGCATCAAAAACATGCATCGGCTGACCGATTTCCAGCATCACATAATTGCCAATGTCCACCAGCGCGGAAATACTGCGGATACCGCTGCGCTCCAAACGCTGCTTCATCCAATCCGGCGTAGCGGCGCGCGCATTTACATTTTCAATCACACGGCTGATAAAGCGGCCGCAATCGGCAGGCGCATCAATCTGCACGGGCTGTTTGCGGCTGCCCGTGATTGGCGCGGCATGGATTGCAGGCTGCTTGAACGCGCAACCCGTCAGCGCGGACACTTCGCGCGCAATGCCTTTGATGCTCAGACAGTCGGCACGGTTCGGCGTGATTTTCAGCGTGAAGACCGTATCGTCCAAATCCAAATATTCACGGATGTTTGCGCCGACGGGAGCATCTTGCGGCAAAATGTGCAGACCGTTCACGCCGTCATCGGGCAGACCAAGTTCATCGGTAGAACACAACATCCCGTTCGACACCACGCCGCGCATCTTGGTCGGCTTGATTTTGAAATTGCCCGGCAACACCGCACCCGGCAGCGAACACGGCACTTTGATGCCCGCTTTCACATTCGGTGCACCGCACACAATCTGCACCAACTCCCCCGTACCCACATCGACTTGGGTAACATTCAAACGATCGGCATCCGGATGTTTTTCAACGGATTTCACTTCGGCAATCACCACGCCCGTAAACGCAGGCGCGGCAGTCTCGGCTTCTTCCACTTCCAAGCCGGACATGGTTAACAGATGTTCCAGCTTATCGGCGGAAAGTTCGGTATCGGCTTGGGTTTTCAGCCATGAGTAGGAGAATTGCATGTTATGTTCTCAATCAACTAATTAACTTTTTATCAGATTTTGTTTTCAGACGACCTGTTTGCTTGGGAGTGCAGGCTGCTTTTTAACTTTGTTAAGGCGGTTACTTTCAGGTAGCCTTTTCAAACCTTAAGCAATCAAATCAATAATATTGTTACGAACCACGCCAACAAGGTATAGCCTAAGGTGACACTCACTGTAAACGCCACACGCTCCCAGCTTTTAAACCACGGCATCAACCAACTACCGATCGCGGTGGCAAAACAGGATACGACAAACGCGGTAAATCCGTAATTCGACCATCTTATTGCTCCTTCCACATCGTCGCCGGTCAGGGTTTTCAAATCGGCCAACGACAAAGAGCGGTTTTCGCAATAGATGGACAGCAACCACAGCGCAACAGCAAGTGCATAGCAGGCGGATGGAGCGATATAGCGTTTCATGCCTCGGCTTTCGGGTAAGCAAATTTGATTTTTACTTCGCTGAAGCTGCCGTTTTCAAGTAACCTTTATCGTGCTATTTCAGCGTAATTTCTGCAAAAACGGATTAAAGGCAATTTCCCATAAAAAGCCATCGGGGTCAGCGATATAGCCGCTGTATCCGCCCCAAAATACTTTCTGCGGGGCTTTGACGATATTCACATTTTTTGAGGCGAGCTCAGAAAACAATGCATCCACTTCAGCTTCGCTGCCGACATTATGCGCCAACGTAAAACATGGAAAACCGCTACCCTGCACTAACACCTGCGCGTCTTGCGCTAAGGCTTCCTTACCAAACAGAGCAAACCGCAGCGCGCTTCCTGTTTCAAAAAACGCAATGTTTTCATTACTGTCCACCGTTTCCTGCCAACCGAATATGTCTTGGTAAAAACGGCGGGAAATAGCAAGATCGTCTACGCCGAGCGTGATGTAGTTAATATGCTGTTCCATAACGTTTTTCTATATTGGTTTAGTAAGCCCAGTATTGCTAGGCTACTTGTAATCCGCGTGGATATAACTAACCAGTTTGAGCAACTAGGCCGTAAAACTACCGAATACAGCATCAATTTCTGCACAGGCGCGTTGAACCGCTACATCCCAGTTACCCGCCGTGCCTTCGGCATAGATAGTGTCCACTGAAGCAAAACCTAAAAAGCCGCCAAGCAGCGTTTTCAGATAGCTCGAGGCAAAATCCATTTGCGCCATCGGTCCATCAGTATAAACACTACCACTAGCCTGCAACAGTAGTACTTTGTGCGCACTCATCAGCCCTCGCGGTGTACCATCCGCTCCGTAGCGGAACGTTTCGCCAGGCACAACTAAATTATCTAACCAGTCTTTCAAACAGGCAGGAATGCCGAAGTTGTACATCGGATAGGCAATGACGAGTCGGCGGGCGGATTTGACTTGATTTACTACCGACATCAGTTGTGCCAGCAAAGCGGTCTGTTCCGCATTCGGCTGCTGCCCTTGGAACACAGTTGCGACAAACATTTCCAGAACCGCCTTGTCCAGCGGCTGTATGTCAGTCTCTGCCAAATTAACAGTTTGTGCACTACCTACGGGCAGTTTGGATAACAGGTGTGCAACCATGCGATTGGTGGCGGAAGCAGAGGAATACGGGTCAGGGTGTGCGTTGATAATCAGAGTATCCATAATTTCGGCATCCTTGTCTTTACAATGGGGAAACAAACAATTGCTGGAAAATCAGGTTTAGGCTTGTAGCCTAGATTAACAAATCCGACATTTTCAAGCTATTTGAAAGGCAAGTAAGGCTACTTTTTAGGTCCAAACCGCCTGAAATAGCAGATGCAATGAAGTTAAAATCGCTTAGCCAAACTGCTTCAAAAAGTTCAAATCGTTATCAAAAAACAACCGCAAATCATTCACGTTGTAACGCAACATAGCGAAACGGTCGAGGCCGATGCCAAAGGCGAAACCGGTGTATTTCTCGGGATCGATATTCACGTTTTTCAACACGTTGGGATGTACCATGCCGCAACCGCCGACTTCCAGCCATTTGCCGTTTTCGCCCATGATGTCAATTTCGGCAGACGGTTCGGTGAACGGGAAGAAAGACGGACGGAAACGTACCTGCAAATCATCACGTTCGAAAAAGCGGCGGATAAAGTCGGTGAACACGGCTTTCAAATCGGCAAAAGTTACGCCCTCTTCTACCCACAAACCTTCAGCTTGGTGGAACATGGGCGAGTGCGTAGCATCGCTGTCCACACGGTAAACGCGACCGGGGGCGATAATGCGGATGGGCGGCTCTTTTTTGTCGAGCATGTAGCGGATTTGAATCGGGGAAGTGTGCGTGCGCAAAACATCGCCGTTTTCAACGTAGAACGTATCCTGCATGGCGCGCGCCGGGTGGTTTGCGGGGATGTTCAGGGCTTGGAAGTTGTGGAAATCATCTTCGATTTCCGGGCCGTCTGCCACTTCAAAGCCCATACCGTGAAAGAGTTCGACCACGCGCTGCAAAGTCAGGGTTACGGGATGCAGACCGCCATTTTCCTGCGCGCGTCCGGGCAGGGTAATATCGAGTGCTTCGGCGGCAAGCTGGGCTTGCAGTTTGGCTTCGTTGAGGGCATCACGTTTATTGTTAAAGGCCGTCTGAAACTGGTTTTTGCATTCATTAATATGCGCACCTATGGTTTTGCGCTCTTCAGGCGACATTTGACCTAAGGTTTTCAGAAGTCCGGTCAACTCGCCGGTTTTACCAAGATAACGGGCTTTGATTTGTTCTAGAGCGTTGAAGTCTTGCGCGGCCTCTACTGCGGCAATACCTTCTGCAACGATACGGTTTACATTTTCCATAGTGGTTTATCGTCTGTCGGTTGATGATGGGTCGTCTGAAACAATGAGGTCGCCTGTATGGTTTGGTATTGCCAAACTTTTCAGACGACCTTTTATCGTTTACGGCCAATCCGTTTGATAGAATCGGCGTATTTTAGCGCAAATCAATTCAAAAAAATAGGCTTTAAAGAAAGAAAATCAATCACATAGACTTTCTTCAAACAAAGAAAAAAGGAAGCCGTAGCTTCCTTTTCAAATTTTTTAGATTAAGCAGCCAAAGCTGCTTTGGCTTTCTCAACCAATTGTGCAAAAGCGGCTTTATCGAATACAGCCAGATCAGCCAATACTTTGCGGTCGATTTCGATAGAGGCGCGTTTCAGACCGTTCATAAATTTGCTGTAAGACAGACCGTTTTCACGAGCACCTGCATTGATACGAACAATCCACAATTGACGGAATTGGCGTTTGCGTTGACGACGGTCACGGTATGCGTATTGACCGGCTTTCATTACCGCTTGCTTGGCAACGCGGTATACGTTTTTACGACGGCCGCGGTAACCTTTGGCTAACGCGAAGATTTTTTGGTGACGGGCACGAGCGGTTACACCGCGTTTTACGCGTGGCATATTCTAAACTCCTTAAGCGTAGGGTAACATTTTAGCAACAGAAGCCAAATCGCGATCGTTTACCATAGAGGTACCGCGCAGTTGGCGTTTGTTTTTAGTGGTCTTTTTAGTCAAGATGTGGCGTTTGAACGCATGAGCGCGTTTTACACCGCCGTTACCCAGTACTTTGAAGCGTTTTTTCGCGCTAGACTTGGTTTTCATTTTAGGCATGGGAAAACTCCATTCGTTATTTAGATAAGGCATCAGGGGGTTTTAAAACATTGGTTTCAAACACTTGAACCCAAAATGCCACGGTTTTTTTGCCGCCAATCAAAAGCTTACTCTGAAGCGGCGATCAGAGTAAGCTAAGAATTGTAACTTTATTTTTTCTTCGGTGCAATCATCATCACCATTTGACGACCTTCCATTTTAGGGAAGGATTCGATTTGAGCCACTTCCGCCAAATCCTCTTTCACGCGCTCTAAAAGTTGCGCACCGAGTTGCTGGTGAGCCATTTCACGACCGCGGAAACGGAGTGTTACTTTGACCTTATCGCCGTCAGACAAGAAGCGGTTGATGTTGCGCATTTTTATTTGATAATCGCCTTCATCGGTACCCGGACGGAATTTAATTTCCTTAATTTGTACCTGCTTCTGGTTTTTCTTGGCTTCGTCGCGTTTCTTGGCCTGTTGGTATTTATATTTACCGTAATCCATCAGTTTGCACACAGGCGGTTTGGCAGTAGGGGAAATCTCTACCAAATCCACATCCTGCTCTTCGGCCATAGCCAAAGCTTCACGAACCGATACGACACCAAGCTGTTCGCCTGACTCACTGATTAAACGCACTTCTTTGGCGGTAATTTCGCCATTGATTCGTGCTTCGCGTTCTTGAGCGATGATGAATACTCCTATAAAAAATTAACTAATCACTAAGGACTCAGCGATTTCCTGTTTTAATTGTGAAATAAAATCGTCGATATTCAATGAACCTAAATCTTCTGCTTTACGACGTACTGCCACTTTGTTTTCCTGCTTTTCCTTATCACCGACAACGATTTGATAAGGAAAGCGATATTGGCTGTTATCACGAATTTTGTAACCGATCTTTTCATTGCGCAAATCTAGTTCGACACGAAAATTTTCCGCACGGAGCCTTTCCACTACCTGACGACAGTAATCCGCCTGATGTTCGGTGATATTCATTACCACCATTTGAACCGGTGCCAACCACAACGGGAACGAACCAGCATGGTTTTCAATCAGGATGCCGATGAAGCGCTCCAAAGAACCTAAAATCGCACGATGTAACATTACGGGACGCGCACGGCCGTTATTCTCAGTGACGTACTCGGCATCCAATCGATCAGGCAGGACAAAATCTAATTGCAAGGTACCGCACTGCCATGAACGACCGATAGCATCTTTAACATGATATTCAATCTTCGGACCGTAAAATGCTCCCTCTCCAGGCAACTCTTCCCATTCTACTCCACAGGCAGTCAAAGCATCGCGCAAACCTTGTTCAGCCTTGTCCCAAATATCATCCGAACCGGCACGTTTTTCAGGACGTAGGGAAAGTTTTACGGCTACATCATGAAAACCGAATTGTTTATAAATACGCACCAGCAGTTCGTTGAAACGGCGTGCCTCATCAACAATTTGATCTTCTGTACAGAAAATATGAGCATCATCCTGCACAAATCCCCGTACTCTCATCAGACCATGCAAAGCACCACTTGGTTCATTGCGGTGACAAGAACCAAACTCTGCAAGACGCATCGGCAAATCTCGGTATGAACGCAGACTGTTATTGAAAATCTGCACATGACCCGGGCAATTCATCGGCTTAACGGCATATTCGCGTTTTTCCGATTGGGTGACGAACATATTGTCTTTATAGTTATCCCAATGACCGGATTTCTCCCAGAAGGTTTTATCCATAATTTGCGGCGTTTTAACTTCTCTATAACCGGCAGCATCCAATTCTTTGCGCATATGCTGCTCTATGGTTTGCCACAACGCCCAACCGCGGGGATGCCAGAAAACCATACCAGGAGCCTCATCTTGCAAATGAAACAAATCCAACTGTTTGCCCAATTTTCGATGGTCGCGTTTTTCTGCCTCTTCGATGCGCTGGATATAGGCTTTTAATTCGTCTTTTGTTGCCCAAGCTGTACCGTAAATGCGTTGCAGCATTTCATTGTTACTGTCGCCGCGCCAATATGCGCCTGCCAGCTTGGTCAGCTTAAAATTTTTCAGAAAACGCGTATTAGGAACATGCGGTCCGCGGCACATGTCGACATACTCCTGATGATGATACAGCCCCATTTCCTCCACTTCGGGCATATCATCAATCAGGCGCAGTTTGTATTCTTCGCCGCGCTCCTGGAATGTTTTAATGGTTTCGGCGCGGGGAGTCATTATCTTAACGACATCATAATCCTGATTAATCAGCTCTTTCATCCGCGCTTCAATAGCGGCAACATCATCGGGTGTAAATGGTTTATCGGTAGCGATATCGTAATAAAAACCGTCTTCAATCACCGGACCAATAACCATTTTGGCGTTGGGATAAAGCTGCTTAACCGCATGACCGATCAGGTGCGCACAGGAATGGCGGATGATCTCTACACCCTCTTTGTCTTTCGGTGTAATAATCTGCACGCTGGCGTCTTTGCTAATCGGATCGCTTGCGTCTACGAGTTTGCCATTGACTTTACCTGCCACTGTCGCCTTCGCCAAACCGGAACCAATGGACGCAGCGATTTGCGCCACTGTTACGGGGGCTTCGTATTGGCGGACTGAACCGTCAGGCAGGGTAATGTTCAACATCAAAAACTCCGAAACATTAAAAAATAACGGCATTTAATGCCGTCTGAAATATTTGGTAGGCACGATTGGATTCGAACCAACGACCCCCACCATGTCAAGGTGGTGCTCTAACCAACTGAGCTACGTGCCTTCTACTTCTAAGCGTCGGATTGTATCTGATTACAACCTCATTTGGCAAGCAGGAGGTGTTTTTCAGACGGCCTGTATGACAATTCGTCCGCTTTTTGCCTCACTTTTAAGTTTGTGAGGCATCAACAACTGAAATTCCATCAATATCAAAAAACAACCTTCATTATCCGAACCTCTTGTATCAATAGCCCTCTTGCCATTCTGCCTTCATCCACTCCCTAGACGCGCACACCTGGGGTAAATTGCAGCTTTCGGCGCAATAGACTAGGTAGTAAGCCGGAGGACTGGGAATGGAAATATCGGGCCAGCCTTCCTGCCTTGAGGTCATCTGAAACCAAGAGGCTGCGCGCCAGCGCGATACCGCCGCCGTCCATTGCCGCCTGCAAGACTGCGGCGGAATTGTTGATGTACAGGACGGCAATGTATCGTCATGGATAAGGAGCAGATTCTACAAATCGCTCGGCTGGCGGATGTCGTGCATGGCGATAACGGCGAGCCTTTGATTATCCTGCGCCTATAATTTCTGCAAACCCTGCGCAACTGCTCGAAACCGCTCTGAATGTCGGGCAGTAAGTACATTCAATAAACTTTCAGACGGCACACGCCGCGTCCGCCCGCCGCTTTGGCGTATGAACAACGGCTTGCCCAAATAGTCTTCCAAACCTTGGATCAACTGCCGCTGGAAGCAGTGCGGCTGGGGTTGGCGGATTGACTTTCGGAAATACGGTATGGCCCCATAATCATAAAAAGGCCGTCTGAAATCAGGTTTCAGACGGCCTTTTTCTTATTTCCGGTTAAACGTCGCTGCTGGGTAGCTCTTTTTCAGTCAGCGGTTTGATGAACCAGATGTCGCGGCAGTAATCGGCAATCGAACGGTCGGACGAGAAAAAGCCCATATTGGCAATATTGATTAAGGCCGAACGGCGCCATTTTTTGGCGTTGCGGTAATGCTCGTCGGCTCGATACTGGGTATCGATATAGCTGCGGAAATCAGCCATCAGTTGGTAGTAGTCGCCGTAGGGTTGCAGCACATCGTTGTAACGGTTCGGCTCTTCGGGTGAGAAGGTGCCGTTGCTGATTTGGTTGACGACGCGGCGCAGGTCGTTGTCGCGTTCGATATAGCCCAGCGGGTCGTAACCGTTGCGGCGGATTTCCTCCACCTGCTCTACGGTATTGCCGAAGATAAAGCAGTTGTCGGCACCGACTTTTTCCAGAATTTCAACGTTCGCGCCGTCCAGCGTACCCATGCAGAGTGCGCCGTTGAGAGCGAATTTCATGTTGCTGGTACCCGATGCTTCGGTACCGGCAAGGGAAATCTGCTCGTGCAGGTCGGCGGCCGGAATGATGATTTCGGCAAGGCTCACGCTGTAATTGGGAATGTAAACGACTTTAATCAGATCGCGGATACGTTCGTCGTTATTGATGATTTTGGCAACGTCATTAATCAGGCGGATGATTTTCTTGGCCATGTAATAGGCAGATGCCGCTTTACCGGAGAAGACAAACACGCGCGGCTGCCAGTCGAAATCGGGGTTTTCCAGAATTTTGTTGTAGCGGTCGACGATGTGCATCACGTTCAACGCCTGGCGCTTGTATTCGTGAATGCGTTTAATCTGTACGTCGAACAGCGCGTCGGTACTGACTTTGATGCCCAGTTCGTTTTCGATATAGCGCGCCAGACGGGTTTTGGCCGCTTTTTTCACTTTGGCAAATTCGTTTTGAATGCGGGTATCGTCTACTTTTTCGTTGAGCCTAGTCAGATTGTCCAAATGCAGGCGCCAGTCGTCTTCGTCGAGATGTTTGTCGAGGAAGCGGGTCAATTCGGGGTTGGCGATGTTGATCCAGCGGCGCGGGGTTACGCCGTTGGTCACGTTGGTGAAGCGTTCGGGGAACACTTTGGCAAAGTCGGCAAAGATGGAAGTGGTCATCAGGTCGGAGTGGATTTTCGCCACGCCGTTGACTTTATGCGAACCGATGACTGCCAGCCATGCCATGCGGACGCGGCGACCGTTGTTCTCATCGATGATGGATACGCGGCGGACGAAGTCGTCGTCGAAGTTGCCGATGGCGCGCAGGGCGTTCAGGAAGTAGGCGTTGATTTCAAAGATGATGTCCAAATGGCGCGGCAGCAGGCGGCCCATCAAATCGACCGGCCAAGTTTCCAAGGCTTCGCTCATCAGGGTGTGGTTGGTGTAAGAGAAAATCTTGCAGCACATATTCCATGCTTCAGTCCATGCGATGCCTTCCTCGTCAATCAGGATGCGCATCAGCTCGGGAATCGCCAGCACGGGGTGGGTATCGTTCAGGTGGATGGCGACTTTGTCGGCAAGGTTTTTGATGCTGGGGAAACGGCATTTGTGGCGCGCCACGATGTCTTGTACGGATGCGGAAACAAGGAAATATTCCTGTTTCAGGCGCAGTTCGCGGCCGCTGTCGGTGGAGTCGTTCGGATAGAGGACGCGCGAGATGTTTTCATCGCTGTTTTGCGCACGGACTGCGGATGCGTAATCGCCGCGGTTGAAGTCTGCCAAGTCGAAACGGTTACCGGCGTGAGCCGTCCACAGGCGCAATGGGTTGGCGACGTCGCCGCCGTAGCCGGGGATGATTTCATCGTATGCCATCGCGGAAATTTCTTCGCTCGGATGCCATTCTTTTTTGTCACCCATATTGATGACTTGTCCGCCGAAGCTGACGGCGTATTGTTTGCTCGGACGGCCGATTTGCCATGCCAAATCTTGGTCGAGCCACAAATCGGGTTTTTCCACTTGCTGACCGTCCACGATTTCTTGTTTGAACATGCCGTATTGATAGCGGATGCCGTAGCCCATGGCGGGAATGCGCAAGGTGGCGAGCGAGTCGAGGAAGCAGGCAGCCAAGCGGCCCAAACCGCCGTTGCCCAAACCGGGGTCTTGTTCTTGTTCGCAGATGTTGGCGAACTCTTTACCCAACTGTTTGAACGCCTCGGCAAATTCGGCATACACGCCTTCGTTGATCAAGGCGTTGACGAAGGCGCGTCCCAACAGGAATTCCATGGAGAGGTAGTAAACCATGCGTTTGCCGTTGTCGATGTGGGCGCGGCGGGTTTTAAGGAAGTCTTCCGCAATCAGGTCGCGCGCAGCCAACATCGCGGCATTGAGCCACTGGTGTTCGGTTGCATCGTTGGGATCGACGCCCAAAATGAAAATCAGCTTGTATACGATAGATTTGCGGATGGTTTCGGCATCCGGTTTCGGCATAACGTATTCAAAGCCAGAGATAGGTTGTTTTTTCTTAGCCATAATAGTCTTTCTCGTGATTACCTTAGTTTGTGAAACGGAATGAAAATTTTAAATGGGGCCGTCTGAAAATACGGGCGGCCTGCCGGATTTCGGTATCAATCGCCTGCCTTATCTGTTAATTGCACACTTAACTGTTTCAGACGGCCATTATATAGGAAATCGGACGGGCTGATGCGGCACGGGTTGTAAAATGACGGTTCTTTGAACAAGGTCATACGCAACCCGATTCCAGCAGCGGTGGAAATTCCCGTCCGTCAGTCTTTTTTGTGCAGAATCCATATCCCCATATGCTCGACCGTGCATTTGGCGCTGTTGTAATTAAATTTCTTGGATGGCACACAGGACATTTCCCATTGTCCTTGAGGAAGGTTAAACAACTGCTGGCTGCGTTTTGCATTGACCAAAAGCAGCCATTCGCCGTCTATCAGCACCTGCATCGCCTTGATGCCGCGGTTGTGCCAACATGTTTCGCCCATTGCGAGGCCGTCTGAAGACAACCACTGTACCCGCTGCTCGTTCCACCACTGGTCTTCGTTCAGCAGCCTGATGCGGTTGCGCACGGCAATCAGTTCCTGTACATAAGTCTGCAACCCGTGTCTTTTATCCGGCCAGTCGAGCCAGCTAATCGAATTGTCCTGACAATAACCGTTGTTGTTGCCCCCTTGGCTGTTGCCGAACTCATCGCCCGCCAGCAGCATCGGCGTACCGTTGGCCATAAGAAGCGAGGCCAGCAGTGCTTTGGCCGTGTATTCGCGGTCGTTCAACACATGGATGTCGTAGGTCTCGCCTTCCACACCGTGGTTGTAGCTGATGTTTTCGTTGTGGCCGTCGCGGTTTTCCTCACCGTTGGCCACGTTGTGTTTTTCGTTGTAGCTGACCAAATCGTGCAGCGTAAAGCCGTCGTGGGCGGTGATGAAGTTGATGCTGGCCGACGGACGGCGCCCGCTGTGGCAGAAAATATCCGACGAACCGGCCAGCCGCTCGGCAAACGCGCCCAAACTGCCGCTCTCCCACACCCAGAACGCGCGCATGTCGTCGCGGAAACGGCCGTTCCACTCGGCGAACGGCTGCGGGAAATTGCCTAAATGGTAGCCGCCTTCGCCGATGTCCCATGCTTCGACAATCAGTTTGCGCGAGGCCAGCACCGGGTCTTGGTATACGACTTGGAAAAACCGCCCGTAGGCCTGGAAATCAGGTTCGCGGCCCAATACCGTACCCAAATCGAAGCGGAATCCGTCCACATGGAACTCTTCCACCCAATAGCGCAGGCTGTCGGCCGCCCAGCGGGTTACGTCGCGGCGGACGATATTCAGCGTATTGCCGCACCCCGACCAGTTTTCATAGTATCCGTCGCCGTTGAGCCAGTACCAAAGGGTATTGTCTATCCCCCGCTGGCAAAGCATCGGCCCTTGCCCGTCCTGCTCGGCGGTATGGTTGTAAACCACGTCCAAAATCACTTCGATACCGGCTTTGTGCAGCGTGCGCACGGCTTTTTTCAGCTCGTCTTCCGCGTTGGCGGGATTGACGGCATACGACGGCTCGACCGCGAAATGGGAATAGGTGTTGTAGCCCCAGTAATTGCTCAGGCCTTGCCGTTGCAGATGATATTCGTCCAGATGCTGGTGGATGGGCAGCAGTTCGACGGCGGTGATGCCCAGTTTCTTCAGATAATCGACAAGACGCGGATCAGACAAAGCCTGATAAGTACCTTTGTGTTTCAGATGCGGAAATTGCTTGGTCAGGCCTTTGACGTGGGCTTCGTAAAGCACCGTCCTGCCCCACGGCGTATTTGGGTGTCTGTCGTTGCCCCAATTGAACCGGCTTTTGCCGGCCACTATGCTTTTTGGGGCGATATGCGCATTGTCGCGCTCGTCCGTGTGATGAAACCAAGCCAGTTCTTCCTCGTTGCGGTAAACGGGCTTGCCGTCGATTTTTTTGGAATACGGGTCTATCAGCAGCTTCTGCGGATTGAAACACGAACCGCGCGCGGCATTTTCCCTGCCGTATACGCGGAAGCCGTACCGCTGCCCCGCCCTTACGCCCGGAACGAAACCGTAAAACACCGAACCGACCCGGTCAGGCAGGGTCAGGCGCGTTTCGACATCACCGTCGAACAGGCACAATTCTACTTTTTCGGCATTGATGGAAAACAGGGTGAAATTCACGCCCTCATTGGTCAAGGTGGCACCCATCGGGTAAGGCACACCTTCTTCGATATGCCATGTTGCGGCAGTCATGATGCTTCCTGAATCTTTTATTCTTTTATTTGAACTTAGGAGACGCGTGTCGGGCGTTTTTTGCTCCGAGGCCGCGTCCGAGGCCGTCTGAAACCGGCAGTTCCGTTTTCAGACGGCCTGTTCCAACAGACAGCTTATTCGCCGGATTGTTCCTCAACTGCCGCTTTATCCGCCTCTTTATACAAATAAACCGTCGCCAGCGGCGGGATGGTCAGCGACAGCGACTGCGCCCTGCCGTGCGAACCGATTTCATCGGTGCGGATTTCTTCGCCGCCCGATACGCCGCTGCCTTTGTAGACGGTGTTGTCGGAATTCATAATCTCGCGGTACACGCCGGCCTGATTGACGCCGAAACGGTAGTTTTCGCGCACCACCGGCGTGAAGTTGCTGATAACGATGACGCGGTTGCCTTCGCGGTCGCGGCGTTCGAATACAAATACCGAATTGTCGCCGTCATCGGCCACCAGCCACTCGAAACCTTCCGGCCATTGGTCAAGCTGGTAGAGCGGCGCAGTGTCTTTGTAGATATGGTTCAACTCGCGCACATAGTCCTGCATACCTTGGTGCCAGCCGCCCTCTTGGTCGAGCAGGAACCAATCCAGCCCTTCGTTGTAGTTCCACTCGCGGCCTTGGGCAAATTCGTTGCCCATAAACAGCAGTTTTTTGCCGGGGTAGCCGTACATAAAGCCGTAGTAGGCGCGCAGGTTGGCAAACTGCTGCCAGCAGTCGCCCGGCATCCGGCCCAGCAGCGAACGTTTGCCGTGCACCACTTCATCGTGCGACAACGGCAGTACGAAGTTTTCACTGTACTGGTACATCATGCCGAAGGTCATTTTATTGTGGTGGTATTTGCGGTTGATGGGGTCTTCCATCATGTAGTGCAGCGTATCGTTCATCCAGCCCATATTCCATTTATAGCTGAAATTCAGACCTTCTTGGCGGGTTACGTTGGCAAACGAGGTCGACTCTTCGGCAACTTCGGTGGCCGAAGGCACTTCGTTTTTCAGCATGGTGTTGGTGTCGCGCAAAAACGCCACCGCTTCCAGATTTTCGTTGCCGCCGTACTGGTTCGGAATCCACTCGCCCTGTTTGCGGGAATAGTCGCGGTAAACCATAGAGGCGACCGCGTCCACACGCAGGCCGTCGAAGCCGAAACGCTCTATCCAGTAAAGCGCGTTGCCTTGCAGGAAGTTTTTGACTTCGGTGCGGCCGAAGTTGTAAATCAGCGTATTCCAGTCTTGGTGGTAGCCTTCGCGCGGGTCGGCGTGTTCGTACAAAGCCGTACCGTCGAAATGGTTGAGGCCGTGGTCGTCGGTCGGGAAGTGTCCGACCACCCAGTCGAGGATGACGCCGATGCCCGCATCATGGGCGGCCTTAATCAAATGGCGCAATTCTTCGGGCGAACCGAAGCGGCTGGTCGGCGCATAAAGGCCGGTTGCCTGATACCCCCACGAACCGTCGAACGGATATTCGGAAACGGGCAGAAACTCGATATGGGTGAAACCCATCTCTTTGACATAACTTACCAACTCCGTGGCAAGCTGTTCGTAAGTCAGCCAGTAATTGTTTTCCGGATTGCGCTTCCACGAACCCAGATGCACTTCGTAAATACTGATGGGACTGTCGATGGCGTTGGCCTGCGCACGGAACGCCGGCTCCTCCACTTTGTCGGGCAGTCCGCGCACCACGGACGCGGTGGTCGGACGCAACTCCGCGCCGAACGCATACGGGTCGGCTTTTTCGCGCACGTTGCCGTTGGCGTCGCGGATTTCGAATTTATACAGGGCGTTCAGTTTCACGGCGGGGATGAAGATGTCCCAGATGCCGTTGTCGCGGTGGAAACGCATCACATGACGGCGGCCGTCCCAGTAGTTGAACTCCCCGACGACGGATACGCGCTGCGCGTTCGGCGCCCATACGGCGAAACTCACACCTTTCACGCCGTCAAGTTCGGCAAAATGCGCGCCCAAAGCTTCATACGGACGCAGGTGCCGTCCTTCGGCCAAGAGCCACAAATCCATGTCCTGCAAGGCGGTGCCGAACCGGTACGGGTCTTCTTCGCGCACGGCTTCGGCATCTTCGTTATAGCGGATGCTCAGGGCGTAGTCGGACGAGCTGTCGGGCAGTACGGCCACGAAAAAACCCCTGTCGTCGATTTTTTCAGACGGCCCGATGAGTTCTCCGGTTTCGCGGTTGACAATATCCACGCTGAACGCGCCCGGAATCAGGGTACGCACGACTTCGCCGCCTTCCGCCAGACGGTGGCGGCCCAAGTAGGCAAACGGATCGCCGTGGGTGGCGGAAAACAGGCTGTCGATGGTGTCGCGCTCTGCTTGGTCAAGCTCGTGGTAGGCTTTGGCGGCCTTGATTTTGCTGTTTGTTTTCATGCGTACCTCGTCAATCATGGCAAGTTGTCCGGCCATCAGCCGGTGGTTGGGGAAATCCTCCAGCGCAACCGGCAGCCTGCACGCCCAGTTGGGGTAGCCTTCGGCCACCCCCGGCACGTTCAGGTTTTCGGTTACGCCCAATAAATTTTCAAGCTGTACGGCATAAAGCCTGCTGCTGCTCAACGCACCGTAACGGTTTACCGCGTCCAGCAGTTCCTTCGTCATTTCAGACGGCATCTCTGCCTGCTGCGGCAGGCAGCCCGTCTGCTTGAGTTTGGCGAACAAATCGGCCTTATCGCGTTTGCGCTGTTCCGAGGCCGTCTGAAAAGCCGCATCGTCGGGCAGCGTACCCAGCCGGTGCATGATTTCCAAATCGCGTCCCGTCCAATATCCGGCCAGCGGCGCGACATCGTGGGTGCTGATCACCGTAACGGACTGCACCGGATAATGTTCCGGCAGCTCGAAACCGTCTTGGTTTTTGCTGAAATACATGACCTTGTAAGAGAAAACCTTGTAATGGTTGAGCAGATGGCGCGCCTCGTCAGGCACCGTACCCAAATCCTCGCCGACGACCACGCAGCGGTTGCGGTGGCTTTCCAAAGCCAATATGGCGAACATGACCGGCGCGTCATAATGCACATACGCGCCGAAATCCGCCGTTTTGTCGCCGACCACCCACCACAGGCGGCACAACGCCATTACATGATCGATGCGCAACACGCCGTACAAATGCATGTTTTTACGCAAAATTTCAACAAACTTGCGATAACCCGCACGCTTGAGCGCCTGCGGATTCAACGGCGGCAGGCCCCAGTTTTGTCCCGTCGGCCCCATCGGGTCGGGCGGCGCGCCGACGGACATATCCATACAGTAGCTGCCGCGGTCAAGCCAAGTATCCGCGCCGCTCCTAGCCGCGCCGACGGCCAAATCCCCGTAGATGCCGAGTTTCACTCCGTTGCGTTCCGCCGCCTCGTTGACTTTGGCAAGCTGTTCGGCACAGAGCCATTGCAGCCACATATAAAAGTGGATTTCCCGCCCGTGCGACTTGGCGAAATTCTGCACGGCCTTGCTATACGGATCGCGGAACTCCTCCGGCCAGACCGTCCAACCGACCGCGTCCGTTTTGCCGTAATACTGGTCGAGCGCCTCAAATAGGCCGAACCCGTACAAATCGCTGCCTTCACGGGCCACAAAGTCCTGAAACGCCGCCCTGTCCAACTGCGCCTGCGCGCTGCCGTCTTGTTCGAAAGCATCGAACGCGATTTGCAGCGCATCTCGTTTCAGTTCCCACACCGAGGCATACGCCACCGTATCGGTCAGACGCAATGCGGCTAGGCGTTTTTTAAGCGCGGACCGGTTCAGCCACTTGCGCGCTTTTTCGGAATAAGAAAACACGCCGACCTGTTCCACATCCAAATAAACCGGATTCAGCCGCGAACGCGAAGACGGACTGTACGGGCTGGCAAACGCCGGCTGCGACGTAAACAGCGCGTGCAGCGGATTGATGCCGACAAACTCAAGCCCGCGCCCGCCCGCATACTCCATCAGTTGCGCCAAATCGGTAAAATCGCCTATGCCCCAGTTGCGCTGGGAACGCAGGCCGTAAAGCTGCACGGTCAGCCCGTTCATCCGCAGGCCGTCTGAAAGACCTGCCGGCCGGTAAACCGTATCCGGCGCAACGATCAGCATCACCTGATAACTTTTGCCGTCGCCGTACACTGACAAATTGTGATAACCGCAAGGCAGCTCCGGCAGGAGCACCCATGCGCTGCCGTTCTCTTCACATAATCGGACAGGCAGCGTTTCTCCACCTTCGGTCCTCACCATCACCGTTTGCGCGTCAAGGAATCCGGCCGGTACGCTCACCCGCTCCTGCCGAAATTCGTGCAGCGCAACCGTGTCGTCATAGAGGCCGTCTGAAAAAAGGCCGTCTGAAACGTGGTTCTGCTGCAAAGTATGGACGATGGCCTCCATCACTTCGGGTTTCGTAACGTGGTACATTCCGTTGATGTCGTAAAAACCGGCATCAATGCCCAAACCCGCGGCCCGCTCCGTCAAAACGTTGTCATTCATGGCAACAATTCCGTCAATAGTTTCATTTTATTCAAAGTTTATCTTAATACAGATTGGCAGAGGCCATAAATGTAATTTCAGGTAATCCGCCATACTCGCCAATATATTCTTGCTTGATTTGATATAAACCAAAATTTTAATTTTTCCATTTGAAAATTTATCTCATTAAATTTCACGTACCAAGCAATATAATGTTGAATCGTGCGTATTAACGGTTTTGGCGACCCCGCCCGCATATAACAAAAGGCCGTCTGAAACAAACCAGTTTGTTTCAGACGGCCTCTCGAATACTGACGATACCGGACTTCTTAATGATGATGGCCGTGCGGACCGTGGATATGGCCGTGGGCGATTTCCTCGTTGGTCGCGTCGCGGATGCTGTCCACCGTCGCTTTAAAACGTATTTTCATACCGGCCAACGGATGATTGCCGTCCACCACCGCCTTGCCGTCGGCCACATCGGTAACACGGTAAATAATCACGTCACCGGTTGCAGGGTCGTCCGCCTCGAACATCATTCCCGCCTCCACTTCAACCGGAAAAACGCTGACATCCTCGACACGCACCAGCTCCGGATCATGTTCGCCGAAAGCATCGTCCGGCGACAACACCACATCCACCGTATCGCCTACCTCTTTACCGTGCAACGCCTCTTCCACCAAAGGGAAAATGCCGTCGTAACCGCCGTGCAGGTACACAATCGGTTCTTCCGTTTTATCCAGCAACTGATTGTCGGTATCAAACATTTCATAGTGAAGCGATACCGCAGAATTTTTAGCAATAGCCATTTACTATCCTTTTATCGGGTTATTGGCCGCATGTCCGCCGGCAGGTTTCCGACAAACACCGGAATCCGCATTCTAGCACAGCCCGACACCCCTTAACCGCCCCATGCCGTAAAATACGGCTCCCCAGTACATACTTGATTTAACTTCTGCAACCTGCAAATGGTAAATTTTGAAAATTTTTTAGTTTTTTGTTGCATTTTCACAACTAATACTCTTTTTTATATCCGACCTCCGAATATCATCTGAAATATATTTTCTCAAGCAATAAAATCAGGTCAACACGCTGATATATAAATCGTTTAACCCAAATAAATAAAAAGCGCAGGTAATAAATTTTCACGATTTACGGAACTAAAATGCCACTTTCACAAACTAAGCAGTACATTCATGCCTTTCCCTTAATATCCGAGTCCGTTGCATCGTCATATGCAGTGCGGCATAATTGAGGAAATTCAGCAATGAATTTTACTGTAAGGGGCCGTTCGCGGCCGTTTTTAGTTAAATTTTAAATCGATTTAAAAGAAGGTAATACAAAATGAAAAAATCTCTATTTGCTGCTGCTTTGTTGTCTTTAGCCCTGGCTGCCTGCGGTGGTGCCGACAAAGCTGCCGATACTGCTGCTTCCGCTGCTTCTAACGCTATGGATGCTGCTGCTTCCGCTGCCGACGCTGCTGCTTCTGCCGCTGATTCCGCTACCGACGCTGCTGCTTCTGCCGCTACCGGTGCCGCCGATACTGCTGCTTCCGCTGCCGCTTCTGCCGCTGACGCCGCTGCTTCTGCTGCCGACAGCGCTGCTTCTGCCGCCAGCGGAGCTGCTAAATAATACGCTTTCTAGCATACAAAGCAGGATACTTCATGTATCCTGCTTTTATTTTTCCCTTTTCAGACGGCCTCCGGCCCGTTGCCCAAACAATATGACGCATCCAGACCTCTACGCTCAACTACGCCTCTTCCTCGACGGCAACGAAATTACCGAACCGTCCCCCGATCTGCTTACCGACCAGCGCCGGCGGTTTACGTCCTCCCCCGACATCGTATTGCAACCGCGTTCCGTGGAAAGCGTGCAAAACATCATGCGCTTCTGTTTCAAACACAAAATCCCCGTTACCCCTCAAGGCGGCAATACCGGATTATGCGGGGCGGCGGTGGCCGAAAACGGCGTTTTGCTGAACCTTTCCAAACTCAACCGCATCCGTGAAATCAACCTTGCAGACAACAGC
The DNA here is from genome assembly GCF_045062685.1 of Neisseria oralis. NCBI lineage: Bacteria > Pseudomonadati > Pseudomonadota > Betaproteobacteria > Neisseriales > Neisseriaceae > Neisseria > Neisseria oralis. The sequence continues at coordinate 65,924 of NZ_JBJGEB010000007.1, read as the reverse complement.
ATCACGGTTGACGCAGGTGCCGTCCTGCAAAACGTACAACAAGCTGCGGCCGAAGCGGGACGTTTATTTCCCCTGAGCCTTGCCAGCCAAGGTTCGTGCGAAATCGGCGGCAATATCGCCTGCAATGCGGGCGGATTGAACGTTTTGCGTTACGGCACGATGCGCGACCTGGTATTGGGGCTGGAAACCGTCCTGCCCGACGGCAGCCTCGTCTCCCACCTGCACCCGCTGCACAAAAACACTACCGGCTACGACCTACGCCATCTGTTTATCGGCAGCGAGGGAACGCTGGGCGTGATTACCGGCGCGTCGCTGAAACTGTTTGCCCTGCCGCAAACCACCACAACCGCGTGGGTCGGCCTGCCCGACATCGAATCGGCAGTGAAGCTGCTGACCCTGATTCAGGGGCATTTCGCCGAAAGGCTGTGCAGTTTCGAACTTATCAGCCGCTTTGCGCTGGAGCTGTCTTCCGGTTTCAGCAACATTCAAAAGCCTGTCGAAGCCGAATGGCACATCCTGCTGGAACTGACCGATTCCGTCCCTGATCCGGAACTGGCCGACCGTTTGGCCGAATTCCTGTTCGAACGCGGTTTGGAAAACAGCGTATTGGCGCAATCGGAACAGGAACGCAACGATTTGTGGGCGTTGCGCGAAAACATTTCCGCTTCGCAACGCAGCCTCGGCACCAGCATCAAACACGACATCGCCCTGCCGATAGCCCGCGTCGCCGCCTTTGTCCGCCGTTGCGCGCCCGCCTTGAAAGCGCGGTTTGCCGACATTGAAATCGTCTGCTTCGGCCATCTGGGCGACGGCAGCCTGCACTACAACACCTTCCTGCCCGAAATCATGAGCAACGACGTTTACGAATACGAGGACATCATCAATACCATCGTTTACGAAAACGTTTTGCAGGACAACGGCACCATCGCCGCCGAACACGGCATCGGCACCATTAAAAAACACTGGCTGCCGCGGGTGCGCACCGAGTCCGAACTGACATTGATGCGTGCAGTGAAAGCCCATCTCGACCCGTACAATATTATGAATCCGGGCAAACTGCTGCCGTAGCCGTCAGAAAAGCTCAAGAGGCCGTCTGAAAAGTTTTCAGACGGCCTCCGCCCGTTTTCAAGGCAGCCGCCCTTCCCTGCCGCATCCTTACTTTCCTTGACATTTGCCCGTTCAGGCAACAATATCTGTTTATCCATCCAACTAACGAAAGGACAACCATGCCACAACCCCACACCAGAGACCCCTACGCGGGCTGGCGCGAGCTGACGTTGCGCGGCATGATTTTGGGCGCGCTGATTACGGTGGTGTTTACCGCATCCAACGTATATCTCGGCCTTAAAGTCGGCCTGACTTTCGCCACGTCGATTCCGGCCGCAGTGATTTCGATGGCGGTTTTAAAATTCTTCAAAGGCAGCAATATTCTGGAAAACAATATGGTGCAGACGCAGGCTTCGGCGGCGGGCACGCTTTCAACGATTATCTTCGTGCTGTCCGGACTGCTGATGGCGGGCTACTGGAACGGTTTTCCGTTTTGGCAGACCACGCTGCTGTGCGTGTCGGGCGGCATCTTGGGAGTGATTTTCACCGTACCGCTGCGTTACGCGATGGTGGTGAAAAGCAGCCTGCCCTACCCCGAAGGCGTAGCGGCGGCGGAAATCCTGAAAGTCGGCAGCGGCGAACATGAAGACGCGGAACAAGGACAAAGCGGCGACAGCGGCGTGCGCGAAATCCTGTCGGGCGGGCTGCTGGCCGGACTGATGAGCTTCCTGTCCGGCGGCTTACGCGTGATTTCCGACAGCGCCAGCTACTGGTTCAAAGCGGGCAATGCCATTTTCCAACTGCCGATGGGCTTTTCGCTGGCCCTGCTCGGCGCGGGTTATCTGGTCGGACTGACCGGCGGCATCGCCATTCTGGTCGGCATCTTTATCGCCTGGGGCGGCGCCGTGCCGTATTTTTCCAACATCATTCCGCAACCGTCCGACATGGACATGACCGCTTTCGCCATGCAGCTTTGGAAGGAAAAAGTCCGCTTCATCGGCGCGGGCACCATCGGTATCGCCGCAGTATGGACGCTGATTATGCTGGCCAAACCGATGGCCGAAGGCATGAAGCTGTCGTTCGGGACGTTCAGCGGCAGCGGTTCCGCTTCCGCCGAGCGCACGGAACAGGATTTGTCGCCCAAGTCCATGATTCTGATTGTGTTGGGCATGATGCTGCTGCTGGGTTTCAGCTTCTACCACTTTATCGCGGCGGCACAAATGTCCGCGGGCATCGCTTGGACGCTGGTGGTGGTGTGCACGCTGCTGACTTCGGTTATCGGCTTTCTGGTGGCGGCGGCCTGCGGCTATATGGCGGGTTTGGTCGGTTCATCGGCCAGCCCGATTTCGGGCATCGGCATCGTATCGATTGTGGTGATTTCGCTGGTGCTGCTGGCGGTCGGCGAATCGTCGGGACTGTTTGCCGACGAGGGCAACCGTCAGTTTATGCTGGCGCTGACGCTGTTTTGCGGTTCGGCTGTCATCTGCGTGGCTTCGATTTCCAACGACAACCTGCAAGACTTGAAAACCGGCTATCTGGTTAAGGCCACGCCGCGTTTGCAGCAGATTGCACTGATTATCGGCTGCGTCGCCGGTGCGATTGTGGTTTCGCCCGTGCTGGAACTGCTGTACGAAGCCTACGGCTTCACCGGCGCCATGCCGCGCGCGGGGATGGACGTATCGCAGGCGCTGGCCGCACCGCAGGCAACTTTGATGACCACCATCACGCAGGGCATTTTCGCGCACAACCTACAATGGAATTACATCTTCACCGGCGTCGGCATCGGCGTGGCGCTGATTATCGTCGATTTCATACTGAAGAAAAGTTCCGGCAACCGGCTGGCGTTACCCGTGCTGGCGGTGGGCATGGGCATCTACCTGCCGCCGTCGATCAATATGCCGATTGTCGTCGGCGCGTTCCTTGCCGCATGGGAAATCCCGCATCCGCACCCGCTCGGGCGATGCCGAAAACAGCCTGAAACGCGCCGACCGCACCGGCACGCTGTTTGCCGCCGGCCTGATTGTCGGCGAAAGCCTGATTGGCGTGGCGATGGCCTTCGTTATCGCCGTTTCCGTTACCAACGGCGGTTCCGACGCGCCGCTGGCCCTCGGTCTGAAAAACTGGGACACCGCCGCCTCATGGCTCGGCCTGGCCGGCTTCCTGCTCGGCATGACGGTTTTCGCACGGCGGATTCTGAAGGCTGCCCGTTAAACGGAAAAAGCAAAACACCTGCCGGAAAACTGTTTTCCGGCAGGCGTTTTGTTCTTATTTGGGCGTCGAGGCCGTCTGAAAAATGGGCGGGGGGAATTTTCAGACGGCCTCGGAACGCTATTTCAACACCACGTCGTTCGGCAGCTCGTCGGTTGAGGCCGTCTGAAAACGCGGGAAATGCTGCACCAGCAGCTTGTCCGTTTCCCGCAATCCCTGCTCCAGCCCGTTCACATAATCGCCGTTCAGAAAATGCCGCCGCATCGTGTCGCAGATGTCCTGCCAGCGCGGCTGGTCGATTTTGGCGGCGATACCGCGGTCGGCCACGATTTCGATAACGCGGTCGGCAAACGACACATACACCAGCACGCCGCTGTTTTCCTCGGTATCCCACACGCCCAATTCGCCGAACCATTGCAGGGCGCGGGTGCGCGGTTCCACCCTGTTCCATATGGCCGAAGCGGGATAGTGCGACTCGATGACGAAACGCACCTGCCCCCGATGGTTTTGTTCCGAAGCACCGATTTCACGACTGAGGCGTTGCAAATCCGATGTAGGAAAGTGCCGCTCCACCCTGCGGCGGGGGCTCAGCCAGTGCCGCCACAGGCGTTTGAATCTGTTTTGTTCCATTACCAACCTCCTGATGCGCCGCCGCCGCCGAAGCTGCCGCCTCCACCACTGAAACCACCGCCTCCGCCGCCATGCCAGCCACCGCCTCCGCCGCTGTGCCAGCCGCCCCCATCGCCTCCGCCGTCCGAAATGAAAATCTCCGCGATCTTAAAAAGACCGCTGAAACCGATCAGTGCAAGCACCGTCATAATCAGTCCGGCGACAAGGCCGGCCTGTACTCCCAAACCCAGCATCAAGGCCGCACCGAAAGCCGACGAACCGGTCAGCAGGCTGCCGATTGAGGGGCCGAAACACATTTTTAAAAATGCGCCGATGAAAAACAAGACAACCAGCAACACCAACAAATTGCCCATTCTGTCATCCGCGGCATCGGATTGCGTCGAGGCTTCAGGCAGTTTTTCGCCGGCAATCAGTTTTTCAATCTGGGCCACCGCCGCCGCCACGCCTTCGCCGGTCTTGCCCTCGCGCAGGTAAGGTCTGAGCACGTCTTGCAGTATTCGTTTGGCGTACACGTCGGGAATCGCGCCCTCCAAGCCGCGCCCTACCGCTAGATGGGTTTTGCGCTCGTCGCGCACCAGCAGCAGCAAAACGCCGTCGCTGACGTCTTTGCGGCCCAGCTTCCATTCCTCCATCACCCGCGCCGAGTAGTCGAACGGCGTTTCCGGACTGATGGCCGGCACGGTCAGCACGGCAATCTGGCTGCCTTTCTCGCGGCTGTATTGCAGCAGGTGCCCGTTCAGCTCTTCGCGTTCTTCGGGCTGCAACATCTGCGCGGTATCCATTACCGGATCGGTCAGTTTTGGGACGGGGGTCAGGTCGGCGGCAAACAGCCGCACGCAGGCAAACAGCACGGCTAGAAATGCCCCCAGCCTTTGTATTGCAGGTAGCAGCATGATGGCTTCTCCCTCTGTCGTTCGAGGCCGTCTGAAACTTTTTCAGACGGCCTCTGCGCCGTATCAGAACGATACTTTGGGCGCGGTGGACACTGCCGATTCGTTTTCGACGCTGAAGTTCGCACGCTGTTTCAGGCCGAACATTTTGGCGGTCAGGTTATCTGGAAACCGGCGGATGGTCGTGTTATAGGTCTGCACGGATTTGATGTAGTTGTTGCGCGCCAGTGTAATGCGGTTTTCCGTGCCTTCGAGCTGCGCCTGCAAATCGCGGAAACTCTGGTCGGCTTTCAACTGCGGGTAATTTTCCGACACCACCAGCAAACGGGACAACGCGCTGCTCAGTTCGCCCTGCGCCTGCTGGAACCGCTTGAGTTTCTCGGGGTCAGTCGCGTCTTCCGCCGTCATCTGGATGCTGCCGACTTTGCTGCGCGCTTCCGTTACCTTGGTCAGCACTTCGTCTTCGTGCTTGGCATAGCCTTTGACCGTATTGACCAGATTCGGTATCAGATCGGCGCGGCGCTGGTATTGGTTCAGCACCTCCGACCACGCGGCATTGGCCGCCTCGTCCTGCTCCTGCATGGTGTTGTAGCCGCAGCCGCTCAATACGAACAGGGAAGAGAACACCGTCAGCACGGCCAGTATTTTTTTCAACATAGGTTGTCTCCGTTAGTCAACAATGATTGCGCCCGTCGCGGGCGGGACAGGTCCAGTATATAGGAAAACGCAGCCGTTGGAAAAACGGGCGGCGGCGGGGGCGGCCTGAAACAAACGGACCGCCGCCCCCTTCGGTATCAAGGGAACGGCGGTCCGATAAGGCTGCCTGCGGCAGCCGCCGAACGCCATGCGGGATTTCAGACGGCCTCAAAGATGCAAAGGCCGTCTGAAAACGAAAGGCCGGCCATTTCCGTTCTGCTGCCGCAAATAAAACGGCATCAGGGCAGTTTCTGCTGCCACTTCTTCAGGTTCGCGCGCAAAAAGGCGAGCTGTTTGCGGTAGCGGCGGCAATGGATGCAGGCAAACAGGTGCAGTTTGAGCGAAAGGCGTTCGCGCGGGGTCAGTTTCCTGTCTTGCGCTTCGGAAAGCAGTTTGCAGGCTTCGCGGCATTTGAGCATGTTTTTCCTCCTCAGGCGTCCGAATCAAACCAGCGCAGTTGCAGGCAGCGGCGCAGGCCGTTGCGGGCGCGGTGCAGGATGACGTAGCAGTTGTCTTTGCTGATGTCGAACTGGCCGCATATTTCGTCCACCTCCATGCCCATGATTTCGCGCAGGTAAAAAATGCGGGCGGTGTCTTCGGGCAGGCCGCCCAGGCAGTTTTCCAGCGTGCGGAAAAAGTCCTGCTGCTCGGCGTAGTCTTCCGGCGGCCGCCACTGCGCGGGCGAGGCGGAATCGAGCCAGTGGCCGTCGGCATCGAAACAGGCGCGCCACGCTTCGTCTATGGCCTCGTTTTCCCGTTGCAGGCCTTCCAGACTGATGCCACCGTGCCTGCTGCGGCGGAAATGGTCGGTGATTTTATTTTTCAGGATGGCCATCACCCATGTTTTCAGGCCCGCTTCTCCGCGGAACTGCCGCTGATTGTCCCATGCGGCGGCAAGCGTGTCCTGCACGATGTCTTCGGCCAGCGCTTCGTCGCGCAGTTGGACGGCGGCGAAACGCAGGATGGTGGGGCGCAGGGCGGACAGAAGGCTGCCGAATGTTTCTTTTCCGAATGATGTCATAAATCCTGACTCTGCTTGGCGGGGCGGCCGGTACGGGGTGTTCCGCCGCGGTGCCGTAATATACCTTACCGCCGCCGGAGCGCCAAGTCGAAACGCCGCGCGGCCTAACCGTCAAACGGCTTTTTCTGCCAATAAGGCTTCCATGTTTTCAGACGGCCGCGGTATACGTTGCCGCCGCCCAGTTCGAACAACAGCGCGCCCGACAAATCGGTACGCAGCAGGGTGATGCCGTGCGCCTTCACCCGTGCCTGTACTGCGGCGGCCGGATGTTTGTAGGCATTGGCGTAGCCGCTGGAGGCGACGGCATATTGCGGCGACACGGCGTGCAGGAACAGGCCCGACGAGGCGGTGTCGCTGCCGTGGTGCCCCAGCACCAGAACCTGACTGTACAACGCGCCGCCGTATTTCCCGACCAGATCCGCCTCGCCGCGCCGCCCCAAATCGCCCGTTACCAAAAGTGCGTCGCCGCCCGCCACCACCCGCAGGACGCAGCTTCGGTCGTTGTCTTCCAGGCCCTGCGCGTTTTCAGACGGCCTCAGCAGCTCGAACCGCACGCCGTCCCACTGCCACTGCGTTTCGCGGCAGGGTTCCGCCTGCGGGTAAAATTCGGGCTGCCCCGCCGTTATCCGCGCCACCGTCCTGCCGTCGGTCACGGCTTGGAAGCCGCCGTCGTGGTCGTTATCGTGGTGCGACAGGATGAGCCTGTCCAGACGGCGCACGCCCAAGGCGTTCAGGCTGGGTACGATGCCCGCCGCCGCGGCCTGCGCCGTGCCCGTGTCAAACAACAAATCGTGTTCCTTCGTCCGCACCAGCACCGAAAGCCCCTGCCCCGCATCCATCACCACCGCTTTCAGACGGCCTTCGGCAACCGCTGCGGGACGGTAAAACGCAAAGCCCGCCAGCACCAGCCACGCGAACGGCCTCAAGCCGGTACCGCGCGGCAGCAACGCCAGCAGCGTGGCAACTGTGGCCAATACCGCCAGCGGCGGGGGCGCGGCGGCAACGGCCGCTTCGGGCGCGTGTCCGGCCAGAAACACAAGCAGCCGCAACGTATATTCCGCCAATGCCGCCGCCGTCCACTGCAACGGTGCGAACGGCAATACCGAACCGAGCAGCGCCAGCGGGGTCAGTACCCACGAAAACCACGGAATCGCCAGCGCATTCACCAGCGGGCTGGCCAGCGGCAGTGAGGCGAACAGATAGCCCAACAGCACCACCGACAACAGCGAAGCCGCCCACTGGCCGCGTACCGCCGCCATCCGGCCGCGCGCGTTCAGACGGCCTGCCGACACCCACACCAGCGCGGCGACTAGGCCGAACGAAAGCCAAGTGCCGACGCCCAGTACCGCCGACGGGTCGAACAGCAGCACCGCCGCCAGTGCCCGCCACCAGCCGTCCCAGCCCGACGCGCCGCTGCCGCGCCACCACGCCCATGCGAACACGGCCAGCATCAGCACGCTGCGCTGGGTCGGCACGGAAAAACCGGCCAGCACGGCATACAGCAGCGCGCCGGCCAACCCGCCGGCCAGCACCCACAACCGCGGTCTGGCCGGCACCAGCGGCAGCCGCCGCAATACCAGTTTGACCAGCCAGCCGAACAACACCGCCACCATCGTAACATGCAGCCCTGAAATGCTGACCAGATGCGTCAGTCCCAACGGGCGGAACGCCTGCCACAGTTCGGGCCGCAGCGCCGACTGTTCGCCTATGCTCAAGGCCCGCATCAGGCCGAGGCCGTCTGAAAAATCGTGTCCGCCGGTCTGCACGCCCTGCCAGCGGCGGCTGACCGCGTCGCGCCAGACGGCAATGCCCCCGCCGCCCGCTTCCAGCCGCACGCGTTCCCTGCCGACCGAGCCGATTCCGCCGATGCCGTTGGATAAGGCCCACGCCTCGCGGTTCAGCCCGCGCAGATTGACTTCGCCGACCATCGGCCTGACCCGCGCCGATACCCGCCACCTGCTGCCCACCGGCCAATCGCGCAGGCGGTAGTCCGACAGCAGCAGCGTAAACCTGCCGCCCCGCTCGTCCTGCGCGTTGCCGGTAAACTGCACCCGCCTGCCGTCCCGCCGCGGCATGTCCGCCACTTCGACGACCAGTTGCGCCGTTCCGACCCCGTCTAACGGCCACTGCCGCTGCAACGCCGCTTCCGTGCGCCACACGCCGTAGGCCACTCCCGCCAGCAGGAACAACAATCCCGCCACCGGCCTGAATTTCCAAGCCGCAGCCGCCGCGCACAAAAAGGCCGCCGCCCATCCTGCCCAGTGCGGCACGGACGGCAGCGCGAACGACAACACCACACCCGCCGCCCAACACGGCAGCGCATAACGCAACATAGTAACAATTCCCTTTTTAATAGTTTTATTTATGATAAATTAAATCGGCGTATGCGTCATGTGCCGCTCCGACGGCCGAAAGCTGATACGAAAGGCCGTCTGAAAACGGGATTCCCCCTTTTTCAGACGGCCTCTGCGCTTCGTCAGGCATCATAAAAACCGGAATCCCCCGAATCGGAAGTTCCGGCTTCGTATCGCAAGGCACCGGCTATTTTTTGGTCAGCGTAAAGCCGGTCCAGCCGAACAACAGCGTCAGCACCAGACACAGATAGCAGAAAAACGCATACGGCAGGTATTCCCACACCGGCACGTTCAGCGCGTGGCTGATGAACACGCCGCAGACGCTCCACGGCACCAGCGGGTTAATGACCGTACCTGCGTCTTCCAGCGTGCGCGAGAGGTTGCGCGAATGCAGGCCGAGCTTGTCGTATACGGGTTTGAAGGTTTCGCCCGCCAGCAGGATGCTGAGGTATTGCTCGCCAATGAGGAAATTCACGCCCACCGAGGTGGCGGCGACGCTGAACGTGGCGCGGCCGGCGTTGCTCAGAAACGCGCGCACCGCATCAAGCAGGCTGGGAATCACGCCCACGGCAAACAGCAGCCCGCCCAAACTCATGCCGAGAATCACGATGGTCTGGGTGAAGAACATGCTCTCCAGCCCGCCGCGCGAAATCAGTTTGGCAATGTCCTTAAACGCATCGCCTTCGAGTTTGTAGCCGCTGTAAAACCACGCGCCGAGCTGCTGCAAATCGGGCGTGCTGTGGAAATAGGTAACGGCCAGCGCGGCGGCGATGGTAAACAGCATGGCGACCACGGCGTTGACGCGCATCAGCGCCAGCACCACCAAAAGGCCGAACGGAACCAGCGAATAGGTGTGAATCAGCCCCGTGGCCTCAAGCTGGGTGCGGAAAACGTCTACGCTGTTCAAATCATTGGCGGCGACGTTGGGCAGCAGCCACAGCATCAGCGCCGCGCTGACCACCCACGCGGGAATGGTCGTATACATCATGTTTTTGATGTGCTCGAACAAATCGATGCCGACGATGGAGGCCGCGATGCCGGTCGTGTCCGACAGCGGCGACATTTTATCGCCGAAAAACGCGCCGGACACAATCGCGCCCCCCGTCATCGCCAAATCGGCATGAAACGCCGCCCCCATCCCCATGAACGCCACGCCGACGGTGGCGCAGGTGGTCAGGCTGCTGCCGATGGCCACGCCGATGACCGAGCAGAGGGCGAAGGCGGAAAAATAGAAATAAGTCGGCGAAATCAAGCCGAAGCCGTAATACATCAGCGTCGGAATCGCACCGCTCATCATCAGCGCGCTCACCATCAGCCCGATGAAGAAAAACAGGTATATCGCGCCCATACCCTGCCCGACCGCGCCGACCATGCCGTTTTGCATGTCGCCGTATTTCAGGCCGCGGCACAGGCCGTACGCCAGCAGCGCGGAAATGGCGGTAACGATCGACATATGCGGCAGCCAGCCCAGCGAAATGATGGTGTAACCCATGCCCGCAATCAGCACCAATACGACCAGCAGCGCCTCCCAGCGCGGCATTTCGAGCAATGATTTGAAACTGAACATATTGTCGTTCCCAGATAGATGTTTTTTGAATTTTTGGCATTTTATATGCTTGAGGCCGTCTGAAAAACAGTTTTCCGCACGATTTTGGAAATTTGGCCGAAATTTCCGACAATTCATTGCAAAATGGATTTTTCAGACGGCCTCGGGGTCAAGGCTGCAAAAATCTGCCGCAGCGCAGGAAATGCGCCGTCTGTTCCGCCACCGTCCGGCTGAATATCATCCCGCTGTGGCTGACCGGCAGCACGATGTGTCCGCCCATGCCCGGGCAGCGGGTCTCCCCGACCAAAACCGTACCGTCCTGGCTGCCGTGTAGTCCGAGCATCCGGCCCAAACCCTGCGGCTTGCTGCCCGCGATACTGCCCAGTTCGATGCCCGACGGCAGGGGCGGCGCGCCGCCGTCGAGCGCGCAACGGTAGGAGCCGCCCAAAAGCGGCGTACCCAAGCCCATGCTTCTGACCCGTTCCGCCGCCATACTGCCGCAATGCGGCGTTCCCAGCGTTACGATGCGCCCGCTCACTTTATCGGGATGGGCGGCGGCAAAATGGCGCAACACCAGCCCGCCCAGGCTATGGCCGACAAAATGCAGCGGCCCGCCGCCGTACCGGCCTGTCTCGACAAAGCGGTTCAGGGCGGCGGCATGTTGCGGCAACGTCTGCCACACGCTGTAATAACCGAAAGTGTCGACGGTGAAACCCTGTTCTTTCAGCAAAGCGGCAAACGGCTTCATCGCCCACGCGTGCATGTGCAGACCGTGCAGAAGAATAACGTGCGGCATATTTTGGCTCCAAACGATAAAGGCATATCCGCATATTACCGAAAACACAGGCCGTCTGAAACCCGCGGCGGCGGTTCAGACGGCCTTTCTGCTATAATTGCGCCCTACATCCTTCAATACGGAAACCAGCCATGTTTGCCCGAGCCGCCCAAGAACTTTCCACCGTGCGCGACATCCTGCGCTTCGCCGTCAGCCGTTTCAACGATGCCGAACTGTTTTTCGGGCACGGCTCCGACAATGCCCACGACGAGGCCGCCTATCTGATTCTGCACACCTTAAACCTGCCTCTCGACACGCTGGAGCCGTATCTCGACGCCAAACTGCTGCAAAGCGAAAAAGAAGAAGTGCTGGGGCTGATAGAGCGGCGCGTCACCGAGCGCGTACCCGTCGCCTACCTGACGCACCAGGCTTGGCAGGGCGACTTCGATTTCTATGTGGACGAGCGCGTCATCGTGCCGCGTTCGTTCATCTACGAGCTGCTCGGCGACCCGCTGCTGCCGTGGATAGAACACAACGAGCTGGTACACCGCGCACTTGATTTGTGCACGGGCAGCGGCTGCCTCGCCATCCAGATGGCGCACCACTACCCCGCCGCCGAAATCGACGCCGTCGACCTGAGTCTGGACGCACTCGAAGTTGCCGCCGTCAATATCGAAGAATACGGGCTGGAAGAACGCATCCGGCTCATCCACACCGATTTGTTCGAAGGTCTGGACGATACCTACGACCTCATCGTCTCCAACCCGCCCTACGTCGACGCCGAATCGGTGGAAACCCTGCCCGACGAATACCGGCACGAACCCGAACTCGCCCTCGGCAGCGGCACGGACGGTTTGGACGCCACCCGCAGCATCATCCTGCACGCCGCCAAACACCTCAATCCGCGCGGCGTACTGCTGGTGGAAATCGGCCACAACCGCGACATCCTCGAAGCCGCCTATCCCGAGCTGCCGTTCACCTGGTTGGAAACCAGCGGCGGCGACGGCTTCGTCTTCCTGCTGACACGCGAACAGCTTTTGGGTGAAAAATAAGCACCACCGTTGCCTTCGGCAATCAACAAATCACAAAGGCCGTCTGAAAAATTTTCAGACGGCCTTTGTTTCAACCGTTTCAATCCAATTCGTTGCCTTCTTCGTCCCAATAGGTTTTCTTCACCAACTGGTCATCCACATACACCGCTTCCGATTTCTTCGCCCCGTCGTCGTGCCAGTCCAGCACGATGCCGTTGCGGCGGCCGTTGGTAATGGTGATTTCCGACAACAGGCGGCCGTCCTCGTTCCAACTGATAATCTCGGTCGGCTTGTCGTTGACCATCATCATTTCGGTTTTCGGGCTGCCGTCGGCATACCATTGCTTCCAATAACCGTTGGCCTTGTCGTTTTTAAACTGGATTTCGCTTTCCTTGACGCCGTTACGGTAGTAGCGCGAACCCGTGCCCTCGCTCAACCCGTTCGCATACGGCATCACCGCCGATTTTTTACCGTTCGGATACCAGTTTATCCACTCGCCGTGCGGTTTGTTGTTGCGGTACGGACCGACCATTTTCTTTTGGCCGTTGAAATGCCACAACGTCAGCGTACCGTTGCCCAGCACCGGCACGAAATCCTTAATCTGGGCTGCCGATACCTGATACGGGTCGGAATACTTCTTCATCGACGGATAATAAAAATCCTGCACCTGCGCCATACCCGCATCAACCTGATACTGGCGGACATAAGCCACCGACGACATCGTCGCCGTGATTTTACCCTGCTGGTTGAAATAAACGGTATGGTATTGGGCAAACGCCGCTGCCGAACAGCAGACCAAACCCGCCGCCAACCCTGTGTTCCATAATCGGTTCATAATTGGTTTACAGTAATATTTACAAATCGACGGCCTTTTCGGTACAAATCGGGAATCAAGCAAAAAGGCCTCAAACCGCCTGTCCCGTCCGAACTCAAACCGTCTGCATATTTCGATAAGATATTATAAAACACTCCGACAGGCGCCGTCATAGCCCAATCGCACCATATCCGTTTGAATTGCCAAATAAAATGAGACCGATTGACTGTTTCTACTTCCGCACCCGCCAAACAAGGCAGGTTCGGCGGAAAGAACGGTACGCTGCCGCTTTATTTTATTTCGCATTAGAGAAACAAAGGCGGATAAAAGTTTCCCCATTATGCCAAATAATTTTACAAAGCGGCAAAAGGCCGTCTGAAACATCCTTTTTACAACGTTTCAGACGGCCTCGGATTATTTGCGGTTAAATAAAAACTCCCCGACGCAACGTCGGGGAGTCCGTAAACTGGCACGCCCACGGGGAATCGAACCCCGGTTACCGCCGTGAAAGGGCGATGTCCTAACCGCTAGACGATGGGCGCGGAATATTCTTGTGGCGCACCCGGAGCGATTCGAACGCCCGACCCTCTGGTTCGTAGCCAGATACTCTATCCAACTGAGCTACGGGTGCATCCTAATCCGCGCCTGACTTGCTGCGCGATTCAAGAAAGGGCGAATGATATAGAAACCGGACGGTATTGTCCAGCCTTTTTTAAACGATTTTCCGCCAAACGTTACAAGCATATGAATTTGAAAAACTTTCAAGGCCTGCGCCAACGGCTAGCCGCGTATTCCCAGACCGGACAAATCCCTGGCCATTTTTGCAGCCGCGTTGTCGGTCATGCCGCCGGCAAAGTCCAGAATCTTCATATAAGCCTGATAGAGGCTGTCGCCTTCGAGAATCGGTTCGCTGTTTTTCAACAGTTCCAATGCCAACGATTTGCGGACGTCGGTTTTCTTTTCCACGATAAGCGCGTAGGCAGCGGGAACAAGCAAATCCAAAATCGACCCTAGGCAAGGGAAAGTGGCGATTTCGGTAATCAGTTTGGTATGGTGGCGGAAAATGCGTGTGCGGGCCAGTTCTTTGGCTTTTTCCAGCGTATTCTGCACAGCGGGGCTGCACAATGCCAGCAAATCCTTACCCTTGAAACAACCTGCCAGCAAATCGGACTGGTGCATCATAAAGGTTTGCGCCACATCTTCGATGGCCCGTCCGATGGCGATGCCGCGCAGCATGGCGCAACGCTGCCGGCCCGACTGGGCGTGCCATGTGGGTTCGATGAAGGTCAGTTCCGACAGGATGCTTTCGACTTCGGCATCACTCAGCAAATCCAACTCGACGGCATCTTCCAAATCCAGTAACGCATAACAAATGTCGTCGGCAGCCTCCATCAGGTACGACAACGGGTGGCGCGCCCAATAATCCGCGCCTAATTCGATCAACCCCAATTCATCGGCCACGCGGCGGATAAACGGCAGCTCCGTCTGATAGATATTAAATTTTTTCAAACCGTTTTCGTGCAGTGTCGTCCACGGGTATTTCAGCAGCGCGCCGATGGTGGCCGAAGTCAGGCGCATTCCGCCGCCGTTCGGATACATTTCCAGACTGGCCAGAATCCGCAGGCTGTGCGCGTTGCCTTCATAAGTTTGCACGTCATTGCGTTCGGCCTGGCTCAAACCTTGCAGGTATTTACCGTTTTGCGGGTTTCTGAACCAATGGCGCAACGCATCTTCGCCGGTATGGCCGAACGGCGGGTTGCCCAAATCGTGCGCAAGGCAGGCGACCTGCACTACGGCGCCGATGTCGCTCGGCGTATTGCCTTCCGGCAGGAAGCCGCCCGCCTGCAACATCACGCCGACGCGGTTGCCGATGCTGCGTCCCACACTGGCGACTTCCACGCTGTGGGTCAGTCGGTTGTGCGTCAGGTCGTGTTCGGCCAGCGGGTGCACCTGCGTTTTTCGGCCCAGCCTGCGGAACGAACCGGAAAACACCACGCGGTCGTAATCGATATGGAAGTCGGTGCGCAGCGCATCCGCCCCTTCCTGGGTGGACGGCGTTACCGTCGGGACGATTTCGCCGTCTTTCGTGCGGAAGCGTTGGGTGGAAAGCAGGTTTTGCCAATTCATTTTTGCGGTCATCGGATACTCCGTCGGTCTGCCGGTTTCTTCTCTCTATTAAGACAAGAGGCCGTCTGAAAACGGATTTTCAGACGGCCTCTGAACAAAGGCAAACTGAGCATTCGGTTCTCAGGCGGTTGCGCGGCAAAAATCCCGGTTGCAAGGAAAAGCCCGGCAGCGGTATGGCGGGACGGGCAGCCTGAACGGCTGATCCGCCCTGCCCCGGCCGGATTTATTTGCCGCGCATCAGTTCGAAGAAATCGTCGTTGTTTTTAGAATCTTTGAGTTTGCCCACCAAAAATTCGGTAGCCTCGATTTCGTCCATCGGATGCAGGAATTTGCGCAAGAGCCACATGCGCTGCAACTGGTCGTTCGGCACCAGCAACTCTTCGCGGCGCGTGCCGGATTTGTTGATGTTGATGGCGGGGAACAGGCGTTTTTCGGCCATGCGGCGGTCGAGGTGCAGTTCCATATTGCCCGTGCCTTTAAATTCTTCGTAAATCACGTCGTCCATGCGGCTGCCGGTTTCCACCAGAGCGGTGGCGATGATGGTAAGCGAACCGCCCTCTTCCACGTTGCGCGCGGCACCGAAAAAACGTTTGGGACGGTGCAGCGCGTTGGCATCCACGCCGCCGGTAAGGATTTTGCCAGAGGTCGGCACGACGGTGTTATAGGCGCGGGCGAGGCGGGTAATCGAGTCAAGCAGAATAACCACGTCTTTTTTGTGTTCCACCATGCGCTTGGCTTTTTCAATCACCATTTCGGCAACTTGAACATGACGCTGCGCCGGTTCGTCGAAAGTAGAGGAGACGACTTCGCCGCGTACGGAACGGCTCATTTCGGTAACCTCTTCGGGGCGTTCGTCAATCAAAAGGACGATGAGTTCGACGTCGGGATAGTTGGCGGTAATCGCATGGGCGATGTTTTGCAGCATCACGGTTTTACCGGTTTTCGGCGGCGCCACCAGCAGGGCGCGCTGGCCGCGGCCGATGGGGGAAACGAGGTCGATGGCGCGGCTGGTCAGGTTTTCTTCCGCCTTGATGTCGCGTTCCAGTTTGAACTGTTTGGTCGGAAACAGCGGCGTGAGGTTTTCAAACAGGATTTTGTGTTTGCAGGCTTCCGGATCGTCGCAGTTGATGCTGTCGAGTCGCACCAGCGCAAAGTAGCGCTCGTTGTCTTTCGGAACGCGCACGCTGCCTTCGATGGTATCGCCGGTATGCAGGTTGAAGCGGCGTATCTGGCTCGGCGACACATAAATATCGTCGGGGCCGGCAAGATAGGAAGTATCGGCGCTGCGCAAGAAGCCGAAACCGTCGGGCAGGATTTCGAGCGTGCCCGAGCAGGTGAAGCTCTCGCCCTGCTTCATCATCTGGCGCACAATGGCAAACACGAGGTCTTGTTTGCGCAAGCGGTTGGCATTTTCGATACCGTGCTGCTCGGCCATTTCCAGTAGTTTGGAGATATGTTGGGTTTGTAGTTCTGAAACGTGCATAGTCGTCGGTTTTGGATGGATGTAGTCGTAATGGGAACGGAAGACGGGAGGCCGTCTGAAAAGAAAGGATTTTGTAAAAGGGAATTTCGGGCTGCCGGTCGGCGGAGAATTTTTTGGAAACCCGAATTGTAGGCAGTCGGCACGCAGGTGTCAAATGTTATGACAACAGACAGGAGGCCGTCTGAAACTCGTTTCAGACGGCCTGTATCGGTTTTACCGCTTGGGCTGCCAAGAATCTTTCAACGTAACCGTGCGGTTGAACACGGACTTGCCCTGCTAACGCTTTTTGCGGTCGGTAACGAAATCACCCAGCCGTTCAAACTGCCGGCGGCTCTCCGCAGGCAAATCGTTGGCGGCCGCTTCGATGTAGGCGGCGATTTCTTTGACCGATCCGGAGGTGAGGGAACCGGTAAACAACAGGGATTTGCCGTCTTCGCCGCGCACCACATCAGGGCGCGGCTTGGCGAACAGGCATCAACTTATTATCAAAGCACAGCCAATGGAATTTGAATTTATATTAATAAAATCAGCATCTTCCTAACACAGACGGGTATAAATTATTTTTCACAACTTAATTGGAATTTAAGAAACAAATTAAGAGAAATAACTCTAAAAATTATCAGAAACCATGAACGGTATCTGAACCATGTATTTTTATTGATTTTAATTAACGAAAGGAGATTTCAAAATGAAAGAAATCGACAGCAAAGAACTTCAATATGTTTCCGGTGGCGGGATACTCCCTTGGCCGTTTCCGGATCCGTCTGTACTGCCCCGAAGTAATCCGTCTACCCCGCCCCGCCGCTATAATAATCCTCATCTGTGGTTGCCTTTCTTTTTATAAAAACGCAGTTAAGGTAGGTTGAATATCCTGCCAATCAAACCTCAGAGTTCTGTATTTTTTATTTTTATTGATTTTAATTAACGAAAGGAGATTTCAAAATGAAAGAAATCGACAGTAAAGAACTTCAATATGTTTCCGGTGGCATGATAATCCGTTGGCCGCTTCCTGATCCGTCTGTGCCGCCCCACTACTATAATGACATTCGTCTGTGGTTTCCTATCTTATAATAAATAACGCAGTAAGGCAGGTTTGATGCCTGCCGATCAAACTGCAAAGGCCGTCTGAAAAATTCAGACGGCCTTTGTAATTTTGCTGTTTATGCTTTCGCCTGCCAGGTGTCCCTCAACCCTACCGTGCGGTTGAATACGGGCCTGTCTTTCGCGTGGTCTTTGCGGTCGGTGACGAAATAGCCCAGCCGTTCAAACTGCCAGCGGCTCTCCGCAGGCAAATCGTTGGCGGCGGCTTCGACGTAGGCGGTGATTTCTTTGACCGATTCGGGGTTGAGGAAATCGGTGAACGGCAGGTATTCGCCGTCTTCGCCGCGCACGGCATCGGGGCGGGGTTCGGTGAACAGGCGGTCGTACAGGCGCACGGTGGCGGGCACGGCATATTCGGCGGAGAGCCAGTGGATAACGCCTTTCACTTTGCGGCCTTCGGGATTTTTGCCCAAGGTGTCGTAATCCAAGCTGCATTTGAGTTCGACGATGTTGCCGGCGGCGTCTTTCACCACTTCGTCGCACTTCATCACATAGCTGTGGCGCAGGCGTACTTCGCCGCCGAGGGTCAGGCGTTTGAAGCCTTTGGGCGGGTTTTCGCTGAAATCGTCGGCTTCGATGTAGAGCGTGGACGAAATCGGCAGTTCGCGGCTGCCCATGTCTTCGCGGTTCGGATGATAGGGTGCGGTGCGGCTTTCGGCCAAGGCCGTCTGAAAATTGGTGAGCGTTACTTTGAGCGGGTTGAGCACGGCCATCATGCGCGGGGCGGAATTTTCCAACTCTTCGCGAATCGCGCCTTCCAACACGCTCATGTCGACGATGTTTTCAGATTTGGAAATACCGGCGCGTTTGGCAAACAGGCGCAGGCCTTCGGGCGTGTAGCCGCGGCGGCGCATACCGGAAATCGTCGGCATACGCGGATCGTCCCAGCCGGCAACGTGGCCGTCTGAAACCAGTTGGTTCAGCTTGCGTTTGGACGTGATGGAATACAAAAGCTCCAAACGGGAAAACTCGTATTGGCGCGGGCGGGTGGCGTGCGGCGCGGGGATATTGTCCAACACCCAGTCGTACAGCGGGCGGTGGGCTTCAAATTCGAGCGTACACAAGGAATGCGTGATGCCTTCGATGGCATCGGAAATGCAATGCGTGTAGTCATACATCGGGTAGATGCACCATTTGTCGCCGGTATTGTGGTGATGGGCGCGGCGGATGCGGTAGATGACGGGGTCGCGCATATTGATGTTGCCTGATGCCATGTCGATTTTCAGGCGCAGGGTTTTGCTGCCGTCGGGGAACTCGCCGTTTTTCATGCGTGTGAACAGGTCGAGGTTTTCTTCGACGCTGCGGTCGCGGTAAGGGCTGTTTTTGCCCGCTTCGGTCAGCGTGCCGCGGTATTCGCGCATTTCTTCGGGCGTCAAATCATCCACATACGCTTTGCCGTCTTTGATTAAGCCGACGGCGTAGTCATACAGCTGGTCGAAATAATTGGAAGCGAAACGCGGCTCGCCCGCCCAATGGAAACCGAGCCACTCGACATCTTCTTTGATGGCGTTGACGTATTCGTCGTTTTCTTTTTCGGGGTTGGTATCGTCGAAACGCAGGTTGCACAGGCCGTCGTAAATATACGCCAAACCGAAGTTCAGGCAGATGGATTTGGCGTGGCCGATGTGCAGATAGCCGTTGGGTTCGGGCGGGAAACGGGTTTGGATGGCTTCGTGTTTGCCGCTTTTTAGGTCTTCTTCGATGATGGTGCGGATGAAATGGTTGTCCGCGAACTGGTCTTTGTTGAGCATGATGGAATCCGGCGAATGTATTTTTCAGACGGCCTGCCGCCCGAACGGGAAATCGAAATCGGTTATTTTACCTGAGTCGTGCCGTTTTAGAAATCAGGCCGTCTGAAACCTTTTTTCAGACGGCCTCGCACGGCATCAGGCTGAAACACGGGGTTTGGTTGCGGCCAGACAGGGATGCAGCGCATTCATTTCATCCGCCCACGCCTTCAGTTCAGAAATGCCCGCCAATCCGGCGGCGGCGGTCAGATTATCCCTGAACAGCAGGAAGTCGACGGCGCACACGGCAAACAGCGTGCCGATGTTGAGCTGCGTGCCGAAGGGTTGCAGGTGCTCGGCCAACACGGGAACGGTGCGCGCGTTGCGTTGTTTGATTTGTTCGTGCCGCGCCGTCCACCATTCGTTTTCGGGACGCAGCATTTTTTCGGCAATCATGGCGACGGTGTTTTCCAGCAGCCCTTCCGCCAGCGCGTGCAGGTTCAGCACCTGCCAGCGGCTTGCGTCCTGCGGGTAAAGCGTCGCACCCTGCCCGACGGAATCAAGGTATTCGGCGATGACGTTGCTGTTGAACAGCCATTCGCCGTTATCGAGCTGCAATACGGGGATGCGGCCGAGCGGGTTGTCTTGGTTGTGCGCCGATTCGGCGGCGAACGACGATTTGACGGTTACCGGTTCTATCCGGTTTTCCAGCCCGTGATGGATGGCGGCGGCACGCACTTTGCGCACATAGGGGCTGGTTGTTGAAGACCATAGTTTCATTTTTCATCCTTTGCTGTTTCCGTTGCATGTTGGCAGATTTCGGGAACCAACCATTCCACGCCCGCGGCGGTGAGGATTTTCTGCATTTCCCCGTCGGGAGCGCGGTCGGTGAAGACCCTGTCGAAATCGGTGATGTCGCCCAGCCGCACCAGCGCGTGCGACTGGAATTTGCTGTGATCCACGCCGAGGAAGCGCACCCGCGCGTTGGCCATCATCGCCTGCATCACGCTTACTTCCTTGTAGTCGTAATCGAGCAGCGAGCCGTCGCCTTCCACGCCGTGCGTGCTCAATACGGCGTAGTCGACTTTGAACTGGTTGATGAAGTCCACCGTAGCGACGCCGGTTACGCCGCCGTCCAACGGGCGGACGACGCCGGAGGTGATGATGACGGTGTAGTCGCTGCGCGCGGAGGCCAGGGCGGCGACGTAGATGTTGTTGGTGATGATGCGCAGGTTTTTCCGCTGTTTGATCAACGCGGCGGCAACGGCCTCCATCGTGGTGCCGATGCTGATGAATAATGAGGCGTTGTCGGGAATATGGGCGGCGATGAGCTGGGCGATGGCGTTTTTCTCTTCCCTGCGGCTGTGGCGACCGCCCTGCCCGAATTCGCCTTCGAGCAGCACCTCGCCCAAGGCCGCGCCGCCGTGGTAGCGGCGCAAGACGTTTTCCGCACTCAGGATGCCGATGTCGCGGCGTATGGTCTGCGGGGTAACTTCCAATTCTCTGGCCAGTTGTTCGACGGACATAAAGCCGTGTTCGCGCACCAATGCGGTGATTTTTTCGTGTCGTCGGATTTGGGGTTTCATGGTTTCGTCCGTCGGGGGAATACAAACGGCGTGCGGCCGGTGCGTAATATTCAAACTTAAGGCCGTCTGAAACAGACTTTTCAGACGGCCTTACCGAATCCGGTTATTGCGCCTCGAATTTTTGTTCCAGACGCTCGATGCATGCGCCCAGATGCCGGCGCATGATTTTCACCACGCGGTTGCGTTTGCCGCTGACCAGCAGGTCTAAAATTTCGCGGTGCTCGGCGTGGGTATGCGTGTTGATGGGGCGTTTCTCGCGGCGCTTGGCATCGAACACCGCCACAATCAGCGACGAGCGGGCGCACAGCGTGTTCATAATGTCGAACAGCACGTCGTTGTCCAGCAGGCGCGCCAGTTCGACGTGGAAGGCGTTGGAAAGGCGGTTCCAGCCCACGCGGTCGCCGCTGCCGGACGCGGCCTCTTCGTGTTCTATCATGGCATAGAGCGGCTGCAAGCGCGCCTCCAAGTCGGGAAGGTCGACCAACATACCCAGAATCATGCCCTCCATTTCGATGCGTGCGTTGAACACGTCCTGCATTTCTTTCAAATCGGGCACATGTACGAACGCGCCGCGGTTGGGCTGCAAATCGACGATTTTATCGTGCGCCAGCAGTGAAAGCGCACCGCGCACGGTATTGCGCGAGCAGGTCATCTGGCGGCAGAGTTCCGATTCGGTGAGCTTTTTGCCCGGCAGCAGCACATGGTCGGTAATGCCGTCTAAAATCAGGGCGTACACGCGGAAAAGCTCGGAATCGTGGCGCTCTTCCAGAATCAATGAGGACGTTGTCGGTGCATTGACGGTTTTATTTTCGTTATTCATCATGGGGGTAGGTTTCCGGTTTTTCCCGAAGGCAGACGCAGGGCGGATGCCTGCCGTTCATAAAAATTAAAATTGTTGACAATATCAACACAGGCCTGCACAATAAGTGCACAAGAAAACGCCGAGTATTATAAAGGCAGCATATAGAGAGAGAAGCCCGCGCAGGCAGATATATTCCGGTTACGGTTTGAATATATCTGCCTGTTTTTTGTTGCCATTATAACCAGCGCGGACTTTTCTTGCCAGTTTTCAGACGGCCTGCAGCGCCGTCTGAAACGTTATGCTTCGACAATTTCGAAGCTGTGGGTTATTTTGGCCGTTTTGCCCAACATAATCGAGGCGGAACAGTATTTTTCGGCGGAAAGCCGGACGGCCTGTTCGACCGCGCCCGCTTTCAGGCCGCGGCCGGTTACCGTGAAATGGATATGGATTTCAGTGAACACGCGCGGCGGCTCTTCGGCGCGTTTGGCCGTTACCGCCGCTTGGCAGCCGGTGATGTCCTGCCGCTGCTTTTCGACAATCATGACCACGTCCGTGCTGGAGCAGCCCGCCACGCCCATCAGCAGCATTTCCATCGGGCTGGGGCCGCGTCTGACGCAGCCTTCCGCCGCCGAACCTTCCATGACCACGCTGTGGCCGGCCTCGTCGGTCGCCACGAAACACATACCGTCCATCCATTTTGAAGTAATCTGCATGATTTTATCCTGTCCTGAAATGCCGCCCCGCGTTAAGCGGCGGCTTTGGTTTGAAAACAGTGCGGATTGTAAATCATTTCGGCGGCCGGCAGAATCGGGAAGCCGGCCGCGTTTTTTCAGACGGCCTTCAGTCCCGATACGCCCAATGGTTGACCGGCCCGTGTCCCGAACCGATGTTCAGCGGATTGGCGATGGCGGCGGTGATATAGGCTTTCGCCGTTTTCACCGCATTCTCCACACTGAAGCCCTTGGCCAGCTCCGCCGTTACGCAGGCAGAAAACGTGCAGCCCGTGCCGTGCGTATGCGGCGTCGGGTAGCGGCGGCCCGACAGCTCCAGTTTTTCCCCGTCGGGCAGGAACACCCAGTCCGTGCATTGCGCGCTGCGGCTGCCGCCCGAATGGCCGCCTTTGATGACGACTGTCTTCACGCCGGCATCCTGCAAAATCCGCGCCGCGCGTTCGGCGTCTTGCGCGTTTTCCACATCGACGCCGGTCAGCACCTGCGTTTCGGGCAGGTTGGGCGTCAGCACGTCGGCCGACGGCAGCAGATGCCGCTTCATCGCCGCCACCGCCGAATCGTGCAGCAGCGGCGCGCCGCCTTTGGCTATCATCACGGGGTCGAGTACCATCGGGCCGAAACTGCATTCTTTCAGGCATTCGGCCACACATTCGATGATTTCCGCCGTTCCCAGCATACCGAGTTTGAAGGCGCTGATTTGGAAATCGTCGCGCACGGCTTCAATCTGGCTGCGGATAACCTCGGTCGGCACGAGGTGCACCGCCGCCACGCCGAGCGTGTTCTGCGCCGTTACCGCGGTAACGACGCTGGTGCCGAATACGCCGCGCATCTGAAAGGTTTTCAAATCCGCCTGAATGCCCGCGCCGCCGCCGGAATCCGAGCCTGCGATGGTTAATGTCTGTACGAACCGTTCTTGTTCCATTTCCAACCTCCTTGTGTTTTCAGACGGCCTGCACACTCGTGCGTGCCGCTTCCGAGACCTGCCGCGCCGTTACCGCCGCAAGGCTGTCCACCAATCTGACGCCGAACGTACCGCTCTGCGCCGCCGCCAGCCCTTCGGCCGCCGTCTCGCCCGCAACGGCATACACCGTGCACGCCTCGGCGGCCGCGTCCAAATATTCCTGCTCCGGCGCCACGGCCAGAAACGCCGCGATGACCGAACCGAGCAGGCAGCCCGAAGCCGTGATTTTCGGAAACAGCGGCGTACCGTTCGCCACCGCGACTGTGCAGAGGCCGTCTGAAACATAATCGGTCGCGCCGCTCACCGCCGCCACGCAGCCGTAACGCTTCGCCGCCGTTGCCGCGACTTCCGCCGCATTTGCCGCGCCGCCGCCCGCGTCGACCCCTTTACCCTGCCACGCGCCGCCCGCAATATAAGCCATTTCCGCCGCATTGCCGCGTATGGCCGCAAACCGGACTTCGGCCAGCAGCCGCTCCACCGTATCGCGCCGGAACTGCGTCGCCGCCGCGCCGACCGGATCGAACACCACCGGAATCCCGCGCGCGTTGGCCGCCTTCCCCGCCGCCAGCATCGCCTCGACGGTCTGCCGGCGCAACGTGCCGATATTAATCAGCAGCGCGGAACATATCGCCGCCATGTCCGCCATTTCCGATACTTCGTCCGCCATAATCGGCGACGCGCCGAGCGCCAGCAAACCGTTGGCGGTAAAATTCATCGCCACGCCGTTGGTGATGTTGTGTACCAACGGATTTTGCCTGCGCACCTTGTCTAAAAAACGAATCTGCATAATCACCGCTCCGCTAAACGTGTTGCCGGCCGTCTGAAACCGCGCCGGAATACAAAAAAGCACGCCTTCCGAACCGGGCGGAAGCCGTGCTTTTCCAAAAAACGAAAAAATACAAAAAGTTTCATCAGTTTCCTACGCCAGCATTATCTGTATCAGGTTCACGGGTATCATCTCAGCCGCCACCCGTTACGGCAGCAGCACCCCGACTTCTGCGGCTATCTTAGCGCAAACCGGCATACCGGCGCAAACCGCGCCGTTCACTTCATTGAGGCCGTCTGAAAACAGGCCGCGCGTCGCTGCAAATAAGCAAACCACCACTTAATTAACGGTATATTACAAAAACAAGCCGTAAAACCTCTTTTTATGCCTAATAAAACAACATTTTCCTAAATAAATGTAAAAATGAAATTGCAGATTAAAACAAAACGATTTATATTATCATTAACAATTTTATACAAAAACTGATTCTCCACAATAACGGGCTATTTCAATCATTCGAGATATTTAAGCCATGAAACCATCACACATACTCCCCCTTGCCGCCCTTATCGGCAGCATCTTCGGCAATCCCGTTTTCGCCGCGGACGACGCCGCATCCGAAACCGCTCCCGCACAGACCGAACTGAAGCAGGTAACGGTAAAAGGACATCGCAACGCGCCCGCCGCCGTGGAACGGGTCAACCTCGGCCGCATCCAACAGGAAATGATACGCGACAACAAAGACTTGGTGCGCTATTCCACCGATGTCGGCCTGAGCGACAGCGGCCGCCATCAGAAAGGCTTTGCCATTCGCGGCGTGGAAGGCAACCGTGTCGGTGTCAGCATCGACGGCGTGAGCCTGCCTGATTCGGAAGAAAACTCACTGTATGCCCGCTACGGCAATTTCAACAGTTCACGCTTGTCCATCGACCCTGAGTTGGTGCGCAACATCGACATCGTAAAAGGGGCGGACTCTTTCAATACCGGTAGCGGCGCCTTGGGCGGCGGCGTGAATTACCAAACCCTGCAAGGACGTGATTTGCTGCTGCCGGAGCGGCAGTTCGGCGTGATGATGAAAAACGGTTACAGCAGCCGCAACCGCGAATGGACGAACACAGTCGGCTTCGGCATGGATAACGGCAGCGTCGATGCAGCCTTGCTGTATTCACAACGGCGCGGCCATGAAACCGAAAGCGCGGGCAACCGCGGCTATGCGGTGGAAGGTGCGGGCAGCGGCACGAATATCCGCGGTTCGGCACGCGGCATTCCTGATCCGTCCAAACACAAATACCACAGCTTCTTGGCCAAAATCGGTTATCAGATTAACGAAAACCACCGTATCGGCGCGTCGCTCAACGGCCAGCAGGGACATAATTACACAAATGAAGAATCTTATAATTTGATGACTTCCGCGTGGCGCGAAGCCGACGATGTAAACAAACGGCGCAATGCCAACCTGTTTTACGAATGGACGCCTGATTCAAATTGGTTGTCGTTGTTGAAGGCAGACTTCGATTATCAGAAAACCAAAGTGGCGGCGGTTAACAACAAAGGCTCGTTCCCGATGGATTATTCCACCTGGACGCGCAACTACAATCAGAAGGATTTGGACGAAATATACAACCGCAGCATGGACACCCGATTCAAACGTTTTACTTTGCGTTTGGACAGCCAGCCGTTGCAACTGGGCGGGCAGCACCGCCTGTCGTTCAAAACCTTCGCCAGTCGGCGTGATTTCGAAAACTTAAACCGCGACGATTATTATTTCAGCGGCCGTATTTCCCGCACGACCAGCACGATTCAGCATCCGGTGAAAACCACCAACTACGGTTTCTCGCTGTCCGACCAAATCCAATGGAACAACGTGTTTTCAAGTCGCGCGGGCATCCGTTACGACCACACCAAAATGACGCCGCAGCAACTGAATGCCGACTGTCATGCCTGCGACAAAACCCCACCCGCACCCAATACTTACAGCGGCTGGAGCGGTTTCGCCGGTTTGGCGGCGCAACTGAATCAGGCTTGGCGTGTCGGTTACGACATCACTTCCGGCTACCGTGTCCCCAATGCGTCCGAAGTGTATTTCACCTACAACCACGGTTCGGGTAATTGGTTGCCCAATCCCAACCTGAAAGCCGAGCGCAGCACCACCCACACCCTCTCCCTGCAAGGACGCGGCGAAAAAGGCATGCTGGATGCCAACCTGTATCAAAGCAACTACCGCAATTTCCTGTCTGAAGAACAGAAGCTGACCGCCAGCGGCGAACCCGGCTGCACCCAGATGGATTATTACTACGGTCTGTGCAGCGACCCCTACACCGAAAAACTGGATTGGCAGATGCAGAACATCGACAAGGCCAGAATCCGCGGCATCGAGCTGACAGGTCGTCTGAATTTGGACAAAGTAGTCTCTTTTGTCCCTGAAGGCTGGAAGCTGTTTGGTTCCGTGGGTTACGCAAAAAGCAAACTGTCGGGCGACAACAGCCTGCTTTCCACCCAGCCGCTGAAAGTGATTGCCGGTATCGACTATGAAAGTCCGAGCGAAAAATGGGGCGTGTTCTCCCGCCTGACCTATTTGGGCGCGAAAAAGGCCAAAGACGCGCAATACACCGTTTATGAAAACAAGGGCTGGGGTACGCCTTTGCAGAAAAAAGTACAGGATTATCCGTGGCTGAACAAATCGGCTTATGTGTTCGATATGTACGGCTTCTACAAACCGGTGAAAAACCTAACCCTGCGCGCGGGCGTGTACAACCTGTTCAACCGCAAAGACACCACTTGGGATTCCCTGCGCGGTTTGTATAGCTACAGCACCACCAACGGGGTCGACCGCGACGGCAAAGGCTTGGAACGCTACCGCGCGCCCGGCCGCAACTACGCCGTATCGCTGGAATGGAAGTTCTAAACCCGTTTAACCGTTTTCAGACGGCCTTCAAATCATCAAAAGGCCGTCTGAAAACAACACCCGAAAGGACACACAATGAGCAATGAAATCACTTTTGCCAAAACACTCAAAGAAAAAACCGCCACCATCCACGACAGCGTAGACAATCTGGTGATGTCGGTTGAACCTTTCGCCAGCAACGAAAACTACATCAAGTTTTTGAAACTGCAATCCGTGTTCCACAAAGCAGTGGACCACATCTACAAAAACCCCGAACTGAACAAAGTCATTCCCGAACTGGAATACATGGCGCGTTACGATGCCGTGGTCAAAGATTTGGCCGATTTGGGCGAGCGGCCCTACGAATACGGCAAACCGCTGCCGCACGAAACCGGCAACAAAGCCATCGGCTGGCTCTACTGCGCCGAAGGCTCCAATCTGGGCGCGGCCTTCCTGTTCAAACATGCGAAAAAACTCGATTTCAGCGAAGAAAAAGGCGCGCGCCATCTGGCGGCCCACCCTGCCGGACGCGGCAAACACTGGCGTGCCTTTGTCGAACTCCTAAACGCCCTGCCTTTGAGCGAAGCCGACCAAGCCGAAGCGATTGAAGGCGCGAAAGAAGCGTTCGCCTTCTATAAAGTCGTGTTGCGCGAAACCTTCGGCCTGCCCGCAGGCGCGGAAGCGCCGGAAGGAATGCAGGCGCACCGCCATTAAGCCGTTCATTCAATAGGCCGTCTGAAAACAGTTTTTCAGACGGCCTTAACCGTTTTCCCGCCCCCGCCGAACATCCAAACCTGCAACACCCCAACCGTCATAATTCCCGAAATCCCCACCATTTGGCCGCCGGCGATATAAATCCCGCCCCATATCCGCTATAATCGCCCATTCTCCCCCATTCAAACAGGTACAACTATGGCGCAAAGCCGTTTCAACCAAACCGGTCCCAAAATCGGCCTGAGCGTACGCCTTGCCGAAACCCAAGCCGAAATCGAAGCCGCGCAACGCCTGCGCTATCAGGTCTTCGCCCAAGAACTGGGTGCGGAAATCGAAAGCGACGACGGCCGCGACGTCGACCCTTACGACCAATACTGCCACCACCTCCTCGCATTCGACGACGCCACCGGCGAAGTCATCGGCTGCTACCGGCTGATTACCGAAGACACCGCCCAAAAAGTCGGCGGCTGGTACAGCGAACACGAATTCGACCTCACCCCGTTGAAAGACATCCTGCCGCAAACCGTCGAACTCGGCCGCGCCTGCACCCACCCCGACTACCGCAACGGCGGCCTCGTCATGCTCCTGTGGACGGGGCTGGTCAAATTCATGAAAGACGAAAACCTGCGCTTCATGATAGGCTGCGGCAGCATCGAAATGCGCGACGGCGGCTGCGACGCGGCGGGACTCTACCACATCCTGAAAACCAAATACCTCGCGCCGGAACAATGGCGCGTCAAAGCGCTCAACCCGCTGAAATGGGATCGGATCACACCGTCCGAGAACCCCGTAACGCCGCCGCTGATTAAAGGCTACCTCAAAGCCGGCGCGTGGTTTTGCGGCGAACCTTGCGTCGACGAGGCCTTCAGTTGCGCCGACGTGCTGATTATGATGGACATCACGAAACTGAGCGACCGCTATCTGCAAAAATTCGCCCCCCGCCCATAAACGTCAGGGCACACAGGCCGTCTGAAAGTGCGAATCCAGCCTTTCAGACGGCCTGAAACGATTCAAACCCACACGCCCGACACACACAAACAC
Organism: Neisseria oralis; assembly: GCF_045062685.1. Taxonomy (NCBI): domain Bacteria; kingdom Pseudomonadati; phylum Pseudomonadota; class Betaproteobacteria; order Neisseriales; family Neisseriaceae; genus Neisseria; species Neisseria oralis. The sequence continues at coordinate 36,989 of NZ_JBJGEB010000007.1, read as the reverse complement.
ACTCCCCCTTTGACATGACTGCCAAACTACGCTTCGCCTTCCGCCTTTCCTGCATCGCCGTCTGCCTGCTTTACGGCATGGCGGAAATGTTCTTCCTGTTTCCCTTTTACAGCAAACGGCGCAAACTGCGCGCCATCCAGTTGTGGTCGCTGCGCGTGCTCGCTTCCTGCGGCATGAAGCTGGAAACGTTCGGCACGCCGCCCGTCGAAGGCCGCGGGCAGCTCCTCATCTGCAACCATATCTCCTGGCTCGACATCATGGCGGTAAACGGCGCCTTTCCCGGCCGCTTCGTCGCCAAAGACGACGTTGCCAAATGGCCGGTGGTCGGCTATCTCGCCACGCAGGCGCAAACCGTTTATGTCACACGCAACAAAGGCACCAAAGGCAATACCGCCAAAATCAACAACGTTACCGAAGCCCTGCAAAACGGCGACACGGTCGCCCTGTTTCCCGAAGGCACCAGTACCGAAGGCCGAGAAATCCTGCCGTTCAAACCCAGCTTTTTTCAGACGGCCTATAACGCAAACGTCCCGCTGATTCCCGTACTCTGCCGCTACCCCAACCCCGACGGCAGCAGCCCCAACCCGCACATGGCCTACTACGGCGACATCAGCCTGTGGCAATCCATCTGCATGATTATCGGCCAGCCTTCGGGCAAAGCCGAGCTGCATTTCCTCGACCCGATAACCGCCCCCGAAGACCGCTACGCCGCCGCACAGGAAGTGCACGCTCTGTTGAGCCGGAAACAGCAGGAGTTGGGCTAAAACCGTTTATCCGGTGCCGGCAAACCGTATTTCAGACGGCCTGCCCTTCTATCGGCACCGTCAACACGAATCGGTCCGCCACTCAAATCAAAATAAAAGGCCGTCTGAAAGCATCTCCCGCTTTCAGACGGCCTCATCACTATCCGCAAAAGCCGCCAATCAGTATTTCACCGAATCATTGCCGCTTTTTTTCTGGATAAACTCGATTTTATAGCCGTCGGGGTCTTCGGCGAAAGCGATGACGGTCGTGCCGTGCTTCATCGGCCCCGCCTCGCGCACGACTTTTCCGCCCTTCTCTTTTACACGTTCGCAGGCTTTGTAAGCATCGTCCACCTCAATGGCGATATGGCCGTAGGCATCGCCCAAATCGTAGCTTTCGGTGTCCCAGTTGTGGGTCAGTTCCAAAACCGTGTTTTCGTCCTCGCTGCCGTAGCCGACAAAAGCCAGCGTGAACCTGCCTTCCGGATAATCGCGGCGGCGCAAGAGTTTCATGCCCAAAACGTTTTGATAAAAATCCAGGGATTTTTCGAGGTTGCCGACGCGCAGCATGGTGTGAAGCAGGCGCATGATTCTGTTCCTTTCATTATTTTCTAAACGATTCATTCTAACACACTCTCCGGCCTCCCGCCCGAACCGCGCAACGTCCATACGGAACGCATACACACTTCTTTGCATTCTATATTTGGCCGCCGCTATTGTCAGCGGCGGCGAAATTCGTTATAACACTATCGTTAAAGTTTATTTACACTGCTTTTTTATTCAGAAAAGGATTAAGAGATGAGAATCGGTATTCCAAAAGAATCTCTGGCAGGCGAAACCCGCGTGGCCTGCACACCCGCTACCGTCTCCCTGTTGCAGAAACTGGGTTTCGAGACCGTAGTCGAAAAAAACGCAGGTTTGGCCGCCAGCCTTGACGATGCGGCTTTCCAAGCGGCAGGCGCGACCGTTGCCGACAAAGCGACGGTTTGGGCCTGCCCTTTGATTTATAAGGTCAACGCGCCGTCCGAAGGCGAGCTGCCGCTGCTCAAAGAAGGGCAAACTATCGTCAGCTTCCTGTGGCCGCGCCAAAACGAGGCTTTGGTCGAAGCCTTGCGCGCCAAGAAAGTGAACGCGCTGGCGATGGACATGGTGCCCCGCATTTCCCGCGCGCAGGCTTTGGACGCTTTGTCTTCGATGGCAAACATCAGCGGCTACCGCGCCGTGATTGAAGCCGCCAACGCCTTCGGCCGTTTCTTCACTGGTCAAATCACTGCCGCAGGCAAAGTGCCGCCCGCGCAGGTTTTGGTGATTGGCGCCGGTGTGGCGGGTTTGGCGGCGATTGGTACGGCAAACTCGCTCGGCGCAGTGGTGCGCGCGTTCGATACCCGCTTGGAAGTGGCGGAACAAATCGAATCGATGGGCGGTAAATTCCTGAAACTCGACTTCCCGCAAGAATCGGGCGGCAGCGGCGACGGCTACGCCAAAGTGATGAGCGACGAATTTATCGCCGCCGAAATGAAGCTCTTTGCCGAGCAGGCGAAAGAAGTGGACATCATCATCACCACCGCCGCCATTCCGGGCAAATCCGCGCCCAAGCTGATTACCAAAGAAATGGTGGAAAGCATGAAATCCGGCTCCGTCATCGTCGATTTGGCGGCGGCGACGGGCGGCAACTGCGAACTGACCAAACCGGGCGAATTGTTCGTAACCGACAACGGCGTGAAAATCATCGGCTACACCGACATGGCAAACCGCCTTGCAGGGCAGTCTTCCCAGCTTTACGCCACCAACTTGGTCAACCTGACCAAGCTGTTAAGCCCGAACAAAGACGGCGAAATCACGCTGGACTTCGAAGACGTGATTATCCGCAACATGACCGTTACCCGCGACGGCGAAATCACCTTCCCGCCTCCGCCGATTCAAGTTTCCGCCCAGCCGCAGCAAACGTCGTCTGAAAAAGCCGCACCTGCCGCCAAGCCTGAGCCGAAACCCGTTCCCCTGTGGAAAAAACTTGCGCCCGCCGTCATCGCCGCCGTGTTAGTGCTGTGGGTCGGCGCGGTCGCGCCCGAAGCGTTTTTGAACCACTTTATCGTATTCGTTCTCGCCTGCGTTATCGGCTACTACGTCGTTTGGAACGTCAGCCACTCGCTGCATACCCCGCTGATGTCCGTGACCAACGCCATTTCCGGCATCATCGTCGTCGGCGCGCTGCTGCAAATCAGCCAAGGCAACGGTTTCGTGTCCCTGCTTGCCTTCATCGCCATCCTGATTGCCAGCGTCAACATCTTCGGCGGCTTCTTTGTAACGCGGCGGATGCTGAATATGTTTAGGAAAGGGTAAAAGCATGACTTTAGCCTACTGGTGCATCCTGCTTGCCTACCTGCTGCCGCTATTTTGCGCCACCATCGCCAAAGCGACCGGCGGTTTCAAGCCGTCGGACAACCGCAATCCGCGCGAGTTTCTCGCCCATACGCAAGGCTTGTCGGCGCGCGCCAATGCCGCGCAGCAAAACGGCTTCGAAACCTTCGCGCCCTTTGCCGCCGCCGTTTTGGTGGCACACGCCACAGGCAACGCCGAACAATCGACCATCAACCTGCTGGCCGTGTTATTCATCGCCTTCCGCCTCGCCTTTATCTACTGCTACCTGACAGATAAATCAACCATGCGGTCTTTGACGTGGGCGGGCGGATTATGCTGCATTATCGGGCTGTTTGTTGCCGCCGTTTGACGGTAGAGGCCGTCTGAAAACAAGCGTAGCGAGTTTCGCTAAAACATTTTTTTCAGACGGCCTGAAACCCGATTCCCCAATATTTAGGAGTTCGACCATGAAAGCAAAATGCCTGTGCGGCAACGTATCTTTAGAAGTGGAACACGACAAACACGTCCACGCCTGCCATTGCGGAATGTGCCGCATTTGGGGCAGCGGCGCGACGTTTTCGCTGATTGCCGCCAAACCGCCGAAAATCGACGGCGGTGAAAACATCGCCCGCTACCATTCGTCCGAATGGGCGGAACGCGCGTTCTGCAAAAACTGCGGTACCCACCTGTTCTACCATTTCCTGCCGAACGACAGCTATTTCGTCTTCGCCGGACTGTTTTCCGACAACGCCGATTTCAAATTGGAAGAGCAGATTTTCATCGACGCCAAAGCCCCCTATTACGAACTGGCAAACGACACGCCCAAGCTGACCGAAGAAGAATTTTTGGCACAATTCGGCGACGGATAATGTCGCTTGGGGCAACGGCTGTCTGAAAGTCGGGCAGGGTTGAGCTTACCAACCCGACCTGCCCTGCTACGAAATACAAAGGAAATTAGTATGAAAAAGTCTTCCATCATTATCTTGATTTCATCATTTTTTCTTACTGCTTGTGATTTGGGCTTTCCAAGGATGTCTGTCAATTATGATCACCTGCCTAAAGGAGAAATCAAAGAATATATTACTAAAATATTTCCCAATAAACCGGAGAAAGAAGAGTTGGGAAAAATGGTTTCGTCCCATTTAAACGGCGACAATAGCCCTGAAAATATCCAAAATGTAGTTTCAAATATGGGTATGACTTGTGCGGCAGGAAAAGAGTTTTGCGAATATAACGGGTATATTCGGTCAAGAGCTACAGGAGGACATTCCGGAAGCGGTCGTGCAAAACATATTTACCGCATCATTGTCTCTCCTAAAAAGGGGTTGGATTCTTTGAACGTTGAAAAACAAATCGTAGAAGATACTGAAAAAGGAAATTGAACATGGCAGATACCGGAAATTATAAAATCGTTAAATCACAACTTCCGCTAATTGGTGGCACGGCAGGACATAATTTTATTGTCGTATTGGACCCGAATAACCGTCCGATACACGAATTAAACGGGCTAGCAACTTCACAAGACGGAGAAATTAAACCAATAGGTTATTTACCTTCTGACAGATTACGTGTCTACAATGAACAAGAAGCTAAAATGAGGTTTTATCATCCCTCTCAAAACCAAGAAATAGTTTTCGAGGGAAGCTACGAAGAAGTCATGCATAAATTCAATTTAGGGTATGAAATAGGCCAAGAAATTAACAGACGCAATCCCTCATACCCTATATTGGGCTTGGGACAGAACAGCAATTCGGTTGCTTCTACCTTGTTAAGGGGCATGAATTTAAAAGACCCTGATTTGGGAATGGCCCTTACGCCTGGAGAAAATTCTTTGTTAATCCCTGAAGAAGAATTGAAACGTATCCGTCAAAATTGGGAACAACAACATAAATCCTTAAATTCTTCTCAAGAGAAACCCCAATCCAAATACGAAAAAACTATGGCTATGCTGCAAGGATTATTGAATGATACCGACGGTTCGTATGCAAAAAAACTTTTGGCTGATAATCCTGACAAAGTTGCCAGTTTCAACGAAAGAGTCCAACAGGCTTTAGAAGAAGAGCGGCAACAACAGCTAGTTGCTCAAGAAAACCAAAATATTCAACAAGAACAACAACGAGGCTTCTCCCGTTCTGTCTAAGCAAACATTGCCCTGACTAATGCAGCTTGAAGAGGCCGTCTGAAAAACGGTTTTCAGACGGCCTTAATACCTGTTTCACAATCAGTTACTTTCACAAATAATTGGAGAATCACCATGTCTTCAGGACTCGTTACAGCGGCGTACATCGTAGCCGCGATACTGTTCATCTTCTCGCTGGCGGGGCTGTCCAAGCAGGAAACCGCCAAGCAGGGCTGTTATTCCGGCGTAGCGGGGATGGCGGTCGCCTTGTTCGTTACCGTGTTTTCCGAAAACACCAACGGACTGGGCTGGATCATCATCGCCATGCTTATCGGCGCGGCCATCGGCATCTACAAAGCCAAAAAAGTAGAAATGACCGAAATGCCCGAGCTGATTGCGCTCTTGCACAGCTTCGTCGGCTTGGCGGCGGTTTTGGTCGGCTTCAACAGCTATATCGAGCCGGGCGACATCTCATCCGATATGCACACCATCCATTTGGTCGAAGTCTATTTGGGCATCTTCATCGGCGCTGTAACCTTTACCGGCTCGCTGGTCGCGTTCGGCAAGCTCAACGGCAAAATCAGCAGCGCACCGTTGCAACTGCCCGCCAAACACAAGCTCAACCTCGCCGCATTGGTTTTATCCTTTATCCTGATGCTGGTGTTCGTATCCGTTGACGGCAGCGGCCTCATCCTGATCCTGATGACCCTGATCGCGCTCGCATTCGGCTGGCACTTGGTCGCCTCCATCGGCGGCGCGGATATGCCCGTGGTCGTGTCCATGCTGAACTCCTACTCAGGCTGGGCGGCCGCAGCAGCAGGCTTCATGCTCTCCAACGACCTGCTTATCGTAACCGGCGCACTCGTCGGCTCCAGCGGCGCAATTCTGTCCTACATCATGTGTAAAGCCATGAACCGCTCCTTCATCTCCGTCATCGCAGGCGGCTTCGGTACCGACGGTTCCGCCGCAGCCTCAGGCAGCGAAGAAATCGGCGAATACCGCGAAGCCAAACCCGCCGAAGTCGCCGAAATGCTGCGCAATGCAAGCAGCGTCATCATCACCCCGGGCTACGGTATGGCAGTGGCGCAGGCGCAATACCCCGTTGCCGAAATCACCGAGCTTTTGCGTAAAAACGGCGCCGAAGTACGCTTCGGCATCCACCCCGTCGCCGGCCGCCTGCCCGGTCATATGAACGTACTGCTCGCCGAAGCCAAAGTCCCCTACGACATCGTGTTGGAAATGGACGAAATCAACGACGATTTCCCCGAAACCGACGTAGTGCTGGTTATCGGCGCGAACGACACCGTCAACCCCGCCGCCCAAACCGACCCGAACAGCCCGATTGCCGGCATGCCCGTATTGGAAGTGTGGAAGGCAAAAGAAGTCGTCATCTTCAAACGCTCGATGAATACCGGCTACGCAGGCGTACAAAACCCGCTGTTCTTCAATGAAAACAGCGTGATGTGCTTCGGCGACGCGAAGAAAACCGTTGACGAGATTTTGGCGGAATTGAAGAAATAACATTTAGAAACCAAGACAAAAGGTCGTCTGAAAACCTGATTTCAAGGTTTTCAGACGACCTTTTCTTATAAACAAATCACGCCAAACACCCTCCTCTGCCGTCATTCCCGCGCAGGCGGGAATCCATTGGTGGGATTAGGTTTGTTTGAATTGTTCTTAAGATTTCTTCGCCGAAAAGTAGATTCCCGCCTGCGCGGGAATGACGGTAGTGCGACAGAAATCTATGTCTCTACGCGCAACCTGCCCCCTCTCCCGTCTGGCGGGAGAGGGCTGGGGAGAGGGTGGCTTTACGGGCTGCACCAATTTGATTTTGCCTAAAGCCGCAAAGCCACCCCCATCCTAACCTTCCCCCGCTGGACGGGGGAAGGAACAAGGTTGCTGCTGCGACAAAAGGTTGTCTGAAACCGTAAACTCAGTTTCAGACAACCTTCTCCTTTTTTGCCATTACGCAATACTATAAAATCCGTGCTGCCGCCGGACGCGATATGGCTTGAAATTCAATAAAGGGAACGAAGAAATGGCGAAATGGAATATCTGGAAGAAAATCACGGAAACAATCAGTAAAAGTAAGACTTGGCTGGATGGACAGAGCAATGCGGTAAAAGTTTTGTGTGCAGGAGCCATGTCAGTAATCATTTTTGTGCTTGCTTATCTTGCAGCCATCAGAAACAGCGACAGCAATTCCGTCGGCTATTGGAACTTCATCATTCTGATTGTTTCCGCCCCTGTCGCTTTCGTCATCTGGCATTTCCGCGATGAAAACAACAGGCAGCAAATCGAGAACCAGCGCAAAGACATTAATCTGAAAGAATTTCAAAAACTATCAGAATGGGTCAGCGGAGTACATTTGCCGGAAATAAAAACCGTCAGTAAAACCACGCAGAAAAGCAGCTCAAAAGACGGAGCAGAAATTACAGAGCAAACGATGGAACAATCCGAAGAATATGCCAAAAAGCCGGATGCCGCCGATTTCGATACATTCAGCAAACGGGAGGGCGCGGTCGCTTTGCAGATTTCCGCCATTTACAACCTGCTGCCGTTTTTTCGAGGAGATTACGGAGAAAGTTTCCGTTTACCAGCGTTCAATTTATTAAAATCCGCTTGGCAGGCGATGCAGCAGGATAGTTTAAATCAGTTGGAAGTGGATAATTTATCCGATGAAAAACGGACGGAAATTATTGTTGATTTAGTAAAAAAAGCAAACCGCCCTATAGGGGTGGCTTTAACTCATATACTATTAAGTTTGAATCAGGGAAACACGAAACTCAATCTGCGCGATTTTCCTGAAATGCTGCCTAATATTTGCTTGGCTGGAATGAATTTTTCCTTGGGTGGAGTGAGTGAAATTGCTAAAGATTTATCGGGTTTGAATTTGAATGGAATTGATCTTCGGGGAAGCTTCTCAATAGAGGTTCAGTTTCAAGGAAGTCAATTGTTTATGGCTAAGTTACAATATGCCCAATTATCGTCAGTAAATTTTCAAAATGCAGATTTATCGCTTGCTAATTTACAGAATGCGGATTTACAAAATGCCGATTTAAGAGAATGTCAATTTGAATGGACGCAACTAAAACATAGAGAGACGCTGTCTTTCGCAAAAATAACAGTAAAAGATTTTATTGAAAAAATTTATCCTGATTGGAAAGAAAAAAATGATTCAGAATGGGAAGCATTGACGGAAGATGAGCAAACGAAAGTAATGCAACAATTCTGTAATGAAACAGGGATGCGGATTTTTGATGAAGAAGGGAAACGAATAATACCTCCCCTTTAGGAAAATAAAATCTGACTTCAATCGTGATTTACGCCCCAAAGGTCGTCTAAAACCGAAATCTTGTTTTCAGACGACCTTTTTTCATAATCAGACCATGCCCCCGTCGTCATTCCTGTGCAGGCGGGAATCCATCTGTGGGATTAGGTTTGTTTGGATTGCTCTAAAGATTTCTGTTGCTGAGAAATAGATTCCCGCCTACACGGGAATGACGGTAGTCAGGCAGAAATTGATGCAGAGACTTGCAGCCTGCCCCCTCTCCCGTCCGGCGGGAGAGGGTTGGGGAGAGGGTGGCTCTATGGGCTGCACCAGTTTGATTTTGCCTAAAGCCACAAAACCACCCCCATCCTAACCTTCCCCCGCCGGACGGGGGAAGGAACAAGGTTGCTGATACGGCAAGGGGTCGTCTGAAACCGCAAACTCAATTTCAGACGACCTCTTCTTATGAACAAACCACGCCAAACACCCTGCTGTCGTCATTCCCGCGCAAGCGGGAACCCATCGTAAATTCTAAGAAACAGATGTTTAAGAACAGCTGCCGAGATTTAAAAGTCGATTCCCGCCTGCGCGGGAATGACGGTAGTCAGACAAAAATTTATGCTGCGACTTGCGACCTGCCCCCTCTCCCGTCCGGCGGGAGAGGGTTGGGGAGAGGGTGGCTCTATGGGCTGCACCAGTTTGATTTTGCCTAAAGCCACAAAGCCACCCCCATCCTAACCTTCCCCCGCCGGACGGGGGAAGGAACAAGGTTGCTGCTATGGAAAAAGGTCGTCTGAAACAGAAATCCCATTTTCAGACGACCTCTCTTCATCACTCCGCAAGATCTCTAACACTCAAGCGGACAATCCCAAACGGGCGGCTTACCGCAAGCCGTTTGCGTCCAGCCATTTCTCCAAGTCTTCCACGCTGATTTTGCTGCCGTTTTCTTCCAAATCCAGCTTGTTGACTTGTTTGCCTTTGCCGTATTTCGCCAAGACGGGAGCCGCCGAGTTTGTATTGTCGGCAGCGGTGCATATGCTTCGGTATCCGCTCTGTCGGCGGCCGTCTGAAACGGTTTGATGAATATGAAGGCCGTCTGAAAACCTGATTTACGGTTTTTCAGACGGCCTTTTGCTTTCCTGCCGGCTTACAACAAATCCGGCAATGCCGAAGGCGATGCGATGCGGTGGTCGAACGGCCATGTTTCGGTTTGGTCTTCGGCGGCGATATAGCCCCAGTCGGCAAGTATGGTTTTCATGCCCGCGTTGCGTCCGGCCTGCATGTCGCGTTCGGCGTCGCCGACGTAAACCGTGTGTTGCGGGTCGGCATGGATTTGTTCGCACGCATACAGCATGGGTTTGACGCTGGGTTTGGATTCGCCGCAGGTGTCGCCGCTGACGACGACGGCGGGCGGGATGACGAAGCCGAGTTTGGGGACGAGTTTGTCGGTGAAGCGCATGGGTTTGTTGGTGATGATGCCCCATTTGATGCCGCGTTTGTCGAGTTCGGCAATCATTTCGTTCACGCCGTCGAACAGCGTGGTTTTGTCGGCATAGCAAAGGCTGTATGCTTCAAGGCATTCTTGCCGCCATGCTGCGAAATCAGGATGTTCGGCAGTCATGCCGACGCCGATTTTCAACAGGCCGGCCACGCCGTGGCTGGCATACGGGCGGATTTCCTCGATGCTTTTTTCGGGCAGGTTGTGGCGGCGCAATACGGTGTTGAGTGCGCCGCCGAGGTCTAGGGCGGTGTCGGCGAGCGTGCCGTCGAGGTCGAACAATACGGCTTGTATCATGTGTTTTCCTTTGGTGGAGGCCGTCTGAAAGGTTTTCAGACGGCCTTGTTGATTTAATGGCTGTGGCTGTGATGTGCTTCTGCATAGGGCGAACACAAAATCTCGTTTTTGTGCGGGTGGTGTTCGCTTTCGATTTGGATGGTGCAGTGTCCGATGTTTTTGTGGGACAACTCGTGTTCGATGCGGTAGGCGATTTGTTCGGATTCGGCAACGGTCATGCTGCCGTCCACGACGATGTGGCAGGATAAAACGTTGATATTGCTGGTAATCGTCCAGACGTGTAAGTCGTGGACGGATTTGACGCCGTCGGTATTGCGGATGACGGCGAGCAGGTCGTCGGTGTGGATGTTTTCGGGCGCGCCTTCCATGAGGATGTGCAGCGTTTGTTTGAGCAGGCTCCAGCCGCTGCGTCCGACCAGTGCGGCGACGAACACGCTGGCGAGCGGGTCCGCCCATTTCCAGCCGAACGCCATCATGAGTACGGCGGCGGCAATCGCGCCGATTGAGCCGACAAGGTCGCTTAAAACGTGCAGATACGCGCCGCGCATGTTGACGTTGGCTTCGGTGTCGCTGTTTTTCAGCATGTAAACCGCCACGCCGATGTTGACCAGCAGCCCGATGACGCTGATGACGAGCATCCCCAGCGTGGCGATTTCGGGCGGATAAAGCAGGCGTTTGACGGCTTCATAGAAAATCAGCACGGCGATGACCACCAGCGACAAGCCGTTGAACATGGCGGTGAGGATTTCAAAACGTTTGTAGCCGAAGGTCTTTTGCAGCGTGGTTTCTTTTTCGCCGAGTTTGAACGCCCACAACGCCACGCCCAAGGAAAATGCGTCGCTGAACATATGCCCTGCGTCGGAAAGCAGCGCGAGCGAATGGGTCAGCCAGCCGCCGAACGCCTCCAGCAGCATAAAGGCAGCGATGATGATAAACGACACGCGCAATACTTTTTTGTTGGCGGTATGCGTGTGGGCGTGTGCGTGATGATGGTGTTCGTGATGGTGAGACATAACGTTCCTCAACAGAGGTCGTCTGAAAATCCGGATGCAGGGTTTTCAGACGACCTTTTTGCCTTGTTTCAAACCCTGCTCGAAATCTTCCAACATATCCAATTCAAAGCGGCTGAAGCCCGCTTTTTCGCGCGCTTCGATGTTCACATAGCCGCGGAAGATAAACATATCGTAACGGGCAATCAGACTGCGGAACAGGGCCACAGGTTCCAAACCGCGTTCGCGGCAGAGGTGCTGATACCAATGGTTGCCGATGGCGACATGGCCCACTTCGTCGCGGTAAATGATGTCCAACACGCCGCAGGTTTCCGAATCGCCGCGCTGTTCCACCTTCGCGCGTATCCCCGGCGTAACGTCCAGCCCGCGCGCTTCCAACACGCGCGGCACCAACGCCATGCGCAACAGCGGGTCGTAGGCGGTTTTATACGCCATGTCCCACAAATGGTTGTGCGCCTCGAAATCGCCGTAATCGAAGCCGAAAGCGCGCAGCCTTTTGCGCATCAGGCGGAAGTGGTACACCTCTTCCTTCGCCACCCGCACCCAGTCGCGCACAAACTGAAACGACAGCGTGCGGAAACGGTATGCCGCGTCCAAAGCCAGATTGATGGCGTTGAACTCGATATGCGCAATCGCGTGCAGCATCGCCGCATAGCCTTCGGCCGTGTTCATCTTGCGCGGCGTCAGTTGCGACGGTGCGACCAAAACAGGCTTCGGCGGCCGTCCCGCGTGGCGGAAGTCCAGCGGCGGCGCGGCTCCTCCGGCAGTCAGCCCGTTATCTTCAACGGCGGCGGACAAGCTGTCTACCATCTCGCCCTTGCGGTCGGGATGGTGCTCCAGCAAAGCCTGTTCCAACAAGGGATAAGGGTTGTAAGGCATATCAATCCAATCGGACAACGTTGCCCCATTATACCGCAGGCCGTCTGAAAACCCGCCCGAATAAAAACCGGCCTGCTAGGCCGGTTTGGAAAAATGCTCGCAATCAGAATTTATACTGCGCACCCACGCCCAGATAATCCGCACCTTTCCATTTCACGTCTTCGTCGCCGTTGCGTTTGAAATAGTGGTCGTAATCCGCGCGGACGGCCCAGTTGTCGTTGACGTCAACCGTCGCACCCACGCCTGCGGTGGCGCGGGCTTTGGTGTCGGAGTCTTTCGCACCGGCAGTTTTCGATTTGTGCCGCACGCCCGCCACGCCCGCTTTTGCAAACACGCGCGCTTTTTTGGCGACTTTCGTGCCTGCGGTCAGGCGTCCGCCGTAAGTGTCGTTGCGCACTTCCACTTTTTCGTTGCCGAGGTTTTCAGGCGCGTCGTATTCCTGTTTGTCGCCGCCCTGATAATACACTTCGCCGCCCAGCCATTCGTTGAACTGGACGCCCGCACCGACTTGTCCGGCGGCGGAAGTATCGCGGTCTTTATTGCGGCGGTTGCCCCGTTTCACAGAAGCCCCGTCGCGCAACGCACCCGCCGTACCGAACACATACGGACGCGCACCGGCTTTTTTTTCGGCAGCCGGCTCGTTTTTGACCGGAGCCGCTTCGGCGGCGGGTTCGGGTGCACGCTCCGGCGGCAGCGGAACGGCGCGCGGCGCGTTACCCGAAAACCAGTTGTCGCACTGCTGCATACTCGCGCGGGTCGGTTTGCCCGAAGCATCCAGATACACGTTCACCTGCATATCCGGGCTGAACGGGATATATTTGCCTTGCAAGGCTTTGGACACACCGTCGCGCCCCATCCTGCGGCCCACGCCCTTATCGCACGCGCCCAAACGGTATTGCGGACCCAAATCCTTAATCGTCGCCGCTTGGACGCTGGTTTCGCCCGGGCGTTTCAAAGTCGGTTTATGAGTAAACGATTCATAAAATTTGGCCTGACCCGACTGCACCGCCGCATCGCATTCTTCGGCGGTGTCGTAGCCCACGTTGCCGTGCGCATCGCTCACCATGCCCGCATGGGCCTCGAAAGCAACGAAAGACGCGCCGACGGCGGCCAAAGCGGACAGCAATTTGATATTCTTCATAAAAGTCTCCGGTAAAATCCATGCCCGCATGCGGCGGACATGTCGCATATCTCATATACAATCTTAATACAGCCGCTGCCGTTTGGCTAACCGCATGTAATTTAAAGTAGCAATATTCAAATAACATTACCGCATTTACAACAATAAAATACCGCACAAAACAATAAACCTGCAACAAAAATACCAAAACCCGATTAAATAAATGTGAAACCGATTTCCGCCCCAATCATAGAAATCCATTGAATTTCAACGAATTAAAAACCAGCACCCGTTTTTACAAAAATTAAACGCCGCAATTAAGGCTTGTTTCCCGCCGAATAACACCTATACTAAGTCGCACTTAAACTATCCGGCAGCACGGACGCACCGTCCGCATGCCGCGAATCCACCACATCCAGCCGAAAGGAAGGACGACACATGAAACAAAACACCCTGCTGAAATTCCTTGCCGCCGCAGGCCTGAGCATAACCGTCGGGCTTGCGCAGGCAGGCGCGGTCGACGCGCTCAAAAAGTTCAACAACGATTCAGACGGCATCAGCGGCAGTTTCAGCCAAACCGTCAAAAGCAAAAAGAAAACCCAAACCACCAACGGCACATTCCAAATCCTGCGCCCCGGCCTGTTCAAATGGGAATACACCAAACCATATAAACAAACCATCGTCGGCGACGGCAAAACCATCTGGCTCTACGACGTCGATTTGGCCCAAGTAACCAAATCCGCCCAAGACCAGACCATCGGCGACAGCCCCGCCGCCATCCTCTCCAACAAAACCGCGCTTGACAGCAGCTACGCCCTCAAAGAAGACGGCGCAAGCAACGGCATCAGCTACGTTTTGGCCACGCCCAAGAAAAACAACGCCGGCTACCAATACATCCGCATCGGCTTCAAAGGCGACAACCTCGCCGCCATGCAGCTTAAAGACAGCTTCGGCAACGAAACCACCATCAGCTTCAGCAACCTGAACACCAAACCCAACCTCTCCCGCAACGCATTCAAATTCACCCCGCCCAAAGGCGTGGACGTATTGAGTAACTGATTTCTGCGTCCTCAAACAAAGGCCGTCTGAAAATTTTGTTTTCAAACGGCCTTTTATTGTCAAAAACAGAAGGAAACTATATCACCGCAGCAACCAAAACCTCGTCTGCCGTTATCGTTATTGCTTGCATTTACAACAACCATTGCCCATATTTATAGCCTCTGAAACTCTTGACATATGTACAAAACTCCAATTTTAGTTACTTACTTGATAAAATCCTAAGTTTTTTATATTTTTCTTTACGGCTAATTATAAAAAATAATAGAGACATTATAAAAAAACCAAATCCAAAAGATAAGTCTGATTTTAAATTACCAATATATTTATCCTTATAAATCATAACCATTTCATCATAAGAATAAAACATCACATTATTCAACTTCAGTTCATAAACGGTCATATTCTCATCCACTTTCGCATAAATTTTATAACCATATAAACTTCTTGGATTTTCACAAAATATTTTATTTGAATCAGACTCACACCTCCCTTCTCTCTGTCTCTTTACTGCTATCCAATCGCATCTACCAGGAGCATAAAGCCCACCGCCACTTCTAGATCCATAAGATACCAAGGGCTTGTCTACATTATCACAATAAATATTTATATTCTTATCCTTCGTTTTAATATAGATTCCATCTAACCTGTCGTTATACCTATCAGGTGGAGGACGGTCATCAAATATAATTTCACCCTCTACTGAATGAAGGTTTGCGTATTTAGGTTGTTCATAAATAAAATACTCATACTTTTTTAAATTCTCGATACCGACAATCAGAAAAGGAATAGAGAAAAAAAACAAAACAAAAGAAATCTGTTTAGGGTTAAAAGAGGAGGTTTTTACCTTTTTCATGAGGATACCATTCTCTGAAAAAAAATTTTCAGCAAACCACCACATTATCATATTCCTGCAACCTATTTTTCTTTTTTAGCCAAACACCGCTTTCGATATGGTGCGTAAACGGAAACTGGTCAAACAGGGCGGCGCGTTTGACGGTGTGGGTTCGGCAGAGGGTGTCGAGGTTGGCACGCAGGGTTTCGGGGTTGCAGGAAATATAGATGATATTGTCGAACCGGGAAACCAGCTTGAGGGTTTCTTCATCGACGCCTGCGCGGGGCGGGTCGACAAAAATAGTGGAAAAACCGTAATCTTTCAACGAAATGCCCTGCTCTTGCAGGCGGCGGAATTCGCGGCTTTGGGTATAGGCTTCGGTAAATTCTTCGGCGGAAAGGCGGGCGATTTTGATGTTGTCCCTTTGGTTGGCCTCGATGTTCCACTGCGCGGCGTAAACGGAAGTTTTGGACACTTCAGTCGCTAAAACCTGACGGAAATGCTGCGAGAGCGGCAGGGTGAAATTGCCGTTGCCGCAATAAAGTTCGAGCAGGTCGCCGCCGAGGTTTTGCGCGACATCACACGCCCAGCCGAGCATTTTTTCGCACACGCGGGCGTTGGGCTGGGTAAAGCTGCCTTCAACTTGGCGGTAGCGGAAGGTTTTGCCGTTTACGTTCAGCTCTTCGGTTATATAGTCTTGAGTCAAAACAATTTTCTGCCCCCTACTCCGACCGATGACATGAATGCCCAATTCACGCGCCAAAGTTTCGGCGGCAAGCTGCCACGCTTCGCCCAGTTTTTTGTGGTAAATCATGGTAACGAGCATCTCGCCGCTTAGTGCAGACAAAAATTCTACGGCGTACCAGCGGTTTTTGAGTTCGGGATTTTGCACAGCGGCTTCGATGAGCTTGGGCATCAAGGCGTTGATGGATTCGGAGGCGGCGGGAAATTGGTCGCAGCGTATCAGGCTTGCGCCGCTCGCTTTCTGCCCGCGCTCGAACATGGCGTAAAACATTTCGCCGCCTTCGTGCCAGATGCGAAATTCGGCGCGCATCCGGTAATGCTGTTCGGGAGATTCGAAAACTTCGATTTCAGGGAAATCGAGACCTTGGAAAAGTTTTTTCAGATAATCGGTTTTGTCTCGCAACTGCTGCTGATAAGCGGTCATTTCAGGCTACTCTTTTGATTTTGAAATTTTTTCGGTTTCGGCCGGATATTCGGCACGGCACCTACACCAGCCGGTTTTCTTCCAGTTTTTTTGTTACGGTTGCCGCGTCCCAGCCGTTGCTTACCGCCAAGGTGAGCAGTGCGGTTGCGGTTTCCAAGTTGCATTTGCCTGCGGTTAACGCGCCTGCCTGCCGCAACGGGCCGCCTTGGGCGTAGACGGCGGCGGCGCAGCCTTGCGGTACCTGGCTGATGTTGAGCAGCAGCCCGCCTTTGCGGGTAAATTGCCGCACGGCTTCGATAAATTCCGGTAAGGCCGGGGCGTTGCCGTGTCCGTAGCTTTGCAGGATGAGGGCTTTGGCGCGGGTGGTTTTGAGGCCGTCTGAAAGGTCTCGGACGGCGAAACCGGGAATCAGGGTGCGGCAGGCGACTTCGGCGGCGGGATTGAGCACCGATACTTGCAGGCCGTCTGAACGGTTGTTTTCAGACGGCCTCGGCATCAGGTTTTGCCAACCTGTGTTTTCATGCCATTCTGCGACGGCGCCGAAATGGGGATTGGCGAAACCGGCGGCGGTTTCGGTGCTGACTTTGCTGCTGCCGACGGCGGGATAGAGCTTGCCGTCAAAGGCGATGACCACTTCTTTCAAACCGAGTGAAAACGCGGCGGCGGCAACGGCCAGGTTGGACGGCGCGTCGCTGCCGTCCGCATCGTAAGGCCATTGCGAACCGGTCAGGACGACGGGTTTGTCCAGCCCCTGCAATGCCAGTGCGAACAGGTTGGCGGTATAGGCCATCGTGTCCGTGCCGTGCAGCACCAGCACGCCGTCGTACTGCGGGATTTTTACGGCGAGGATGTCCAGCCAGCCGCGCCAGTCTTCCAACGTAACGGCGGACGAATCGATAAGCGGGTCGCAGATGTGCCAATCAAAGTCGAGGCCGTCTGAAAAAGGTTGCAGGGCTTTTCCGGCAAGGGCGGTATCGGGACACAGGCCGTCGCTGCCGCGGCTCATGCCGATGGTACCGCCGGTGTAGAGTACAAAAATTTTCCGTTTCATTGTATTTTCCGTGAACAGGCCGTCTGAAAGAAACTGCGAATCTTTCAGACGGCCTGTTAACCGTGTTTGACAGACTGCCGCTATTCCGAACTTTGGCCCGCGTTTTTCGCGGCTTTGGCTGCCCTGGCGGCTTTACGTTTGTCGCGCAATTCACTGAGTTTCGCGCGGAAGAAGCTGATGCGGCGACGGCGCCTCCACCAGAAAAACAGCAGCACGGCCGCGCCGATGCCAATCAACACCAGCAGCCCCGATTGCAGGCTGTGGACTTTGGCCATCAACCAATCGATGTTTTCCGCACCATACGAACCGAGATACACCCACACCGGTACGGAAATCAGGGCGGCCAGCCCGTCCATCAGGATAAAGCGCAGGTAGGAAACTTTGCGGCTGATACCTGCGGTAACGAAAACGGCGGTGCGCAGGCCGGGCAGGAAACGGGCG
This sequence comes from Neisseria oralis, assembly GCF_045062685.1. NCBI lineage: Bacteria > Pseudomonadati > Pseudomonadota > Betaproteobacteria > Neisseriales > Neisseriaceae > Neisseria > Neisseria oralis. The sequence continues at coordinate 19,143 of NZ_JBJGEB010000007.1, read as the reverse complement.
ACGAACAGCACCCAGTTGCCGTATTTGTCGAATTTTTCCTGCACTTGGGCGTAACGCTTGGGCGTCATTACGCGGGCAACGGGCTTAAAGTCCAAAATGCGGTGCCCCCACACGCGTCCGGCAACAAACATCAGGCCGTCGCCCGCCAATACGCCGAGCATACAGACCAACACCATCATATGCGCGTTGGCTTGGCCCAGACCGGAAATCACGCCGCCGGTAACCAGTGTAATGTCTTCGGGGATAGGCACGCCGAAACCGCATGCAATCAGCACGAGGAACACGGCGGCGTAGCCGTATTGGGAGAAAAAGGCTTCTAAGAATGCAAACATCGGGCTGGGTTCCAAAAGAAAATGCGTTGGGCTTTCAGACGGCCTTTCCGTCATATCGGGCTATTTTACCAAGAGATGAGGCCGTCTGAAACGTTCGCAAGGCCGTCGGTGAAAAATAAAGGCGGCAGCCGGACGCAGAATCCGTCCGGCTGCCGTTTGGGGCGCAGGCACCGTTTATTTTTTAGAACCCTGAATGGCCGCGGCGATGCGTTCCGCACCTTTTTTGGCCCAGTCGGCCTGTTTGGCTTCGACCATCACGCGCACAACCGGCTCGGTGCCCGATGCGCGCAACACCACGCGGCCGCGCCCTTCGAGTTCTTTTTCCACTTCGGCCAATACGCCCGCCGAAGCTTCCTGCCATTTCTGGCCCTTCTGGATGCGCACGTTAATCATGGTTTGTGGATACGGCTGCCAGTCGGCGCACACGGTGGCCAAGTCCTGCCCCAAAATGCGCAGTGCGGCCAAGACTTGCAGCGCGGAAATGATGCCGTCGCCGGTGTTGTGTTTGTCCATACACAAAATATGGCCGCTGGCTTCGCCGCCGATGAGCCAGCCGCGCTGGTGGAGCTGTTCCAACACATAACGGTCGCCAACCTTGGCGCGGCAGAACTGAACGCCCTGCTCTTTGAGCGCGATCTCCATCGCCATATTGGTCATGACCGTGCCGACCACGCCGCCGATTTCGATGCCTTCGAGGGCACGGGCTTTGGCGATGACGTAAATCAGGCTGTCGCCGTCGTATACTTTGCCGTTGCGGTCGACCATCATCAGGCGGTCGCCGTCGCCGTCGAGCGCGAGGCCGTAGTCGGCTTCGTTCTGCAATACGGCCGCCTGCAACGTTTTGGGATGGGTGGCGCCGCATTTTTCATTGATGTTGTAGCCATTCGGCTCGTCGCCGATGCTGACCACCTGCGCACCGAGTTCGTGGAATACCTTGGGCGCGACGTGGTAACCCGCGCCGTTGGCGGTATCGACCACCAGCTTCAGCCCGCGCAAATCAAGGTGGTTTGGGAAGGTGGATTTGCAAAATTCGATATAGCGGTCGTCCGCACCGTTGATGCGGCGGGCGCGTCCGAGCCGGTCGGACGGCTGGGTTTTCATTTCCTCGTCGATTTTGGCTTCGATTTCCAGCTCGATTTCATCGCTCAATTTCACGCCGCCCTCGGCAAAGAACTTAATGCCGTTGTCGGAATAGACATTGTGCGATGCGGAAATCATCACACCCGCGGAAAGGCGCAGCGCACGGGTCAGATAGGCCACGCCCGGCGTGGGCAGCGGGCCGGTCTGAATCACATTGACTCCGGCAGAGGTGAAACCCGCCACCAGCGCGGCTTCGAGCATATAGCCGGAAATGCGCGTGTCTTTACCGATTAACACGGTCGGCCGGTGTTCGCTGTCATGCTGCACCAGCACCTGTCCCGCCGCGTAGCCGAGTTTCAATACGAAATCAGGGGTAATCGGGAACTGACCGACTTCGCCGCGCACGCCGTCGGTGCCGAAATATTTTTTTGCCATGTGATACTCCGTTGCTACAGATACCGAATCGGTATCTGATAAAGTTGGGGAAAATTTTTAAGGTTTTAAAATGAATTAGATACGGTTCAAAAAACTTAGTTTCAGACGGCCTGCGGCTGGAATACGCCCAGAGCCCGCCACACTTTCAACGCATCCGCCGTTGCTTTCACGTCATGCACGCGCACGATTTGCGCGCCGCGCGTCACGGAAGCCAGAGCCGCCGCCACGCTGCCGTGTACGCGTTCCGCCGCGTCTGCCTCGCCGGTCAGCTCGCCTATCATACGTTTGCGCGACACGCCGATCAGCAGCGGAAAGCCCGTTTCCGCCATCAATTCGGGCAAGTGCCGCATCAACTCGATATTGTGTTGCAGGTTTTTACCGAAGCCGAAACCGGGGTCGAGCACCAGCCGTTCTGCGGCGATGCCCGCCTCCAGACACGCTTCGGCCCGGCCGGACAGATAACGCGCCACTTCGCCGGCAACATCTCCGTATTGCGGATTATCCTGCATATTTTCCGGCAGGCCCCGCATGTGCATCAGGCAGATACCTGTGTCCGGCTGCCGCGCCAGCAGCGCCAGTGCGCCTTCGTCGGCCAGGGCGGCGACATCGTTGATAATGTCCGCCACGCCTTGTTCCAAAGCGCGCCGCATTATCTCCGTACGCCGCGTGTCCACGCTGACGGGCACATTCCATTTCGCCACTTCCGCCAATATGGGGGCCACCCGCCGCCATTCTTCTTCCGGCGGAACATAATCCGCCCCGGGCCGCGTCGATTCGCCGCCGATGTCGAGAATGTCCGCACCGTCTTTCAACAGCCGCTCGGCGTGGGCCAGCGCCGTTTTGACATTTTGCGAATACGAACCGCCGTCGGAAAACGAGTCAGGCGTAATGTTGGCGATGCCCATGATTTTCGGTTGGGCAAGGTCGATACGGAAACGCCCTGCCTGCCAGACGGACGGCTTCATGAAAATTCCTGCGGATGGTTGGGAAAACGCCATTATAGGCCGTCTGAAAAATATATGCGCACGTTTTTCAGACGGCCTCCGATTGTCAACAATCGGCCTTTGTGCCACAATCTTTCCGTGTTTTCATTATCCGAATCCGAACAAGGATGTACAAAATGTACCGCCACATCGAATATTACCCCGGCGACCCGATTTTGAGCTTGGTCGAAACCTTCAAAAACGACCCTCGCCCTGAAAAAGTCAATTTGAGCATAGGCATTTATTTCGACGACGAAGGCAAAATGCCCGTGTTGGAATCCGTGCGCCGTGCCGAGACCGCCCGCGCCGCCACGCCTGCACCGTCGCCCTACCTGCCGATGGAAGGTTTGAACACTTACCGCAGCGCGGTGCAGCATTTGTTGTTCGGCAAAGACAACCCCGCGCTCGCGCAAGGACGCATCGTTACCGTACAAACCTTGGGCGGTTCGGGCGCGCTCAAAGTCGGGGCGGACTTCCTGCACCGCTGGTTCCCCGCAGCGCGCGCCTATGTCAGCGACCCGACTTGGGACAACCACCGCGGCATTTTTGAAGGCGCCGGTTTCGAGGTCGGCACTTATCCTTATTACGACCCCGCCACCGTCGGCGTGAAATTCGACGAGATGACCGCGTTTTTCAACACCCTGCCCGAACACAGCGTCTTAATCCTGCATCCCTGCTGCCACAACCCGACCGGCGTGGATATGTCGGAACAGCAATGGGACGAAGTATTGCAAATCATCAAAACGCGCAAACTGATTCCGTTTATGGACATCGCCTACCAAGGCTTCGGCGGCGATTTGGACAGCGATGCCTACGCCATCCGCAAAGCGGTGGAAATGGAATTGCCGCTGTTCGTCAGCAATTCTTTCTCGAAAAACCTGTCGCTCTACGGCGAGCGCGTCGGCGGTTTGAGCGTGGTTTGCCCGAATAAAGAAGAAGCAGAATTGGTGTTCGGACAACTCAAATTCACCGTCCGCCGCATCTATTCTAGCCCGCCCGCACACGGCGCCTATATCGCCGCCGACGTGATGAACAGCCCCGAACTTTACGCTTTGTGGCAAAACGAGGTCTATGTCATGCGCGACCGCATCCGCGCCATGCGGCAGAAACTTTATGACGTCTTGACCGCCCAAATCCCCAACCGAGATTTCACTTATTTCATCAAACAGCGCGGCATGTTCAGCTATACAGGATTGAGCGTGGAACAAGTCCGCAGGTTGCGCGACGAATTTGCCGTTTACCTGCTGGATTCAGGCAGGATGTGCGTCGCCGGGCTGAATGCTTCGAATATTGCCTATGTCGCCGATACGTTTGCCGAAGTGCTGAAATAAACCGCGCCATGCAAAGAGGCCGTCTGAAACAGATTTTCAGACGGCCTCTCCATCTATTCTGGCGCACCCAACAGGGATCGAACCTGTGGCCTCCAGCTTCGGAAACTGACGCTCTTCCAACTGAGCTATGGGTGCGGCTCAACGAAAGCCGTAAGATTAACTTAAAAATCCCGCATTGGCAAAATTTTCTGCGCCAAATCAATAAAGCGCTACATTGCACAACAAAGCGTTCTCCCCGCCGCAAGGCCTGAAAACAAAGCGTTTCAGACAGCCCGCCTTCATTATTTTACAGATTTTTTTACAGAATTTCGGCATCAGCGATTGGAAACCCCCTGTGAATTCAGTATAATCCAGCAAAATATTGTTAATTGCATTTAACATACTAAAAAGCATCCGAACCCCGCCGTTCCCCCTCTTGCACCGCTTTGCGCCGTACTCCGGATAAGCCGGATTACCCTGCAAACGGGAAGCCGGACGACCGGTTCTCCGGATACTTCCGATTACAAACCTAAAGCACAATCCAAAACTGACGGTGAGGCCTACCAAATGAAACAACCAAGTAATATCAGAGCCGGCGGCTCGGCATTATTCAACCTTGTGAGCGGCATCGTTATCCTGCTTGCAGTCGTTTTCTTCTGCATCAAACTGGCAGGCAGCGGTTCTTTCGGAGACGTAGCTGCCACCACCGAATCCGCCACCCAGACCCGCATCCAGCCTGTCGGACAGGTTACGATGGGCGACGGCATCGCCGTCGGCGAACGCAAAGGCGATCAGATTTTCAACAAAATCTGTATCCAATGCCACGCAGCCGACAGCATTGTCCCCAATGCGCCCAAACTTGATAACAAAGGCGATTGGGCGCCCCGTATCGCACAAGGCTTCGACACCCTGTTCCAACACGCTTTGAACGGTTTTAACGCCATGCCTGCCAAAGGCGGCGCGGCCGATTTGACCGATCAGGAATTGAAACGGGTAATTACCTATATGGCCAACAAAGGCGGGGCCAGCTTCCCCGATCCTGACGCTGCTGCTCCTGCCGATGCAGCGACTTCCGGTGCGGCTCCCGCCGCCGCTTCCGCTGCAACCGACGGCACTGCATCTGCCGCGCCTGCCGCAGCAGATGCCGCCAAAGCGGAAGACAAAGGAGCGGCCGCTCCCGCCTCTAGCGGTGCGGACGGCAAAAAAGTCTATGAGGCAAGCTGCCAAGCCTGCCACGGCGGCGCCGTTCCCGGCGTTCCCCATGTCGGCAAAAAAGAAGACTGGGCACCGCGTATCAAACAAGGTAAGGACACGCTGCACAAACACGCGCTCGAAGGCTTCAACGCCATGCCTGCCAAAGGCGGCAATTCCGGCCTGAGCGACGATGAAGTCAAAGCAGCCGTTGACTACATGGCCAATCAGTCGGGTGCCAAATTCTAAAAGCCCGCTTTGAAAGCCGAAAAAAAAAAAACGCACCGTCTGCGATACGGTGCGTTTTTTTATACCCGATTGCGTGTGTGCACCGACCAAATCACGGCAAAGCGATAACGGATTTGGTTCAGACCTTGGGTGGAAACGGCGGCATCAGGCAGTTTCCGGCTGCCGTTTCCGCGCATCTTTTAATCGCCCCTCAACGGACGCGGCAGGCCGTCTGAAAATTCACTTCAGGCTGCTGATGACCCCGTTTGCGCCGGCTGCCACCGCCAATCTATACAACACGTTCTGCGGCATATCGTTGTGCCACAGGCGTGTAATATTGACGATAACGGGCAAATGGCTCGCACGCCGCACGCGCACGATGGCGTCGACGTCCAGCCGGCGGGTATGTTCCGGCTCGAAACTGAGCGTACCCGCCTCGCCCAAAATCACATGGCGGTTGCCGCGCTGGGCGATGTGTTCTGCCGCTACCAGCCAGTCGTCCGCGCGATGGTGTTTGTCTTTACATAGTACCACCGGTGTATTCAGACGGCCTACTTCATCCTGCAAGGCCCGGTTGTCCATCAATTCGCCGCCCAGATACAAAATGTCCGCTTCCGCCGCCAGCGCCGCTTCAATCTGGCGCACGTCGCGTATCCGCACCAACACCGGTTTACCTGCCTCATGCAGACGTTGCAGGCTGTCTTTCATATCCGTTTCCTGCGCCCTGCCTTTGCCGGTATCCCACCCCGTATAAGCGCGCGCAGGCAGATAAAACGGGTCGGCATACACTGCATCGGCGCGTCCGGCGGATTGCTCGTCCACGGTAATATCCAGCATCCTGCTGCCGCCGAAAGCCACGCCGCGAACGTGAATCACACTGTCTTCGGGCTGCACTTCGCGGCTGATGGTTTGCCAGTCGTTAAGAATGCGGATAACGCGCTCCACGCCCGGCAGATTGTCCAATTCGTTGGACCGGAACACCCGCTCGTCGCCGACGGCGCCGATAACCGTCCGTTCGCTGCCCTGCGAAATATGTTCGGTCAGGCCGCGGCTGCGGATAATGCCGACCACGCGGGCCACTTCCTCCGCACCCGCCTTTTTCTGCATTACAATAATCATGTCTACCCTCCCTGAAACAGGCTGTCGAATCCGGCGCGCCGCTCTGTTTGAAAACAGGGGCTGCCGCAACCGATGTTAACATAATCCGCTGTCGCCGCCGAACAACCGCCGGCGGTCGGACATCATGGCAAATTAAAGTTTTCAGACGGCCTTATGCTATACTGTCAACCGTTTTACTCTGTGCCCCTATCATGATTCGTCTGCTGCATTCTGGAAAATTCTGGCTGAAACTGGCTGCCTTTTGCATCTTGGCTGCAATTCTCGCCACCATCGGCCTGAATGTCTTGCTGCATCATGTTTTCAGCACGGATCAAGTCCGACGCCATACCGAAGCGTTCATCCGCAAAACCGGCCGTACCATCAATTTCGACCGGTCGGTCGGCCGCAGCCTGCTGCCGCGCCCCACCCTCACCTTGAAAAACGTCGTCATCAGCACACCCGACGGCAACCATCCGGCCATCCTCATCCGCGAAACAAAAATCGGCTTTGCTTGGTCGGCACTGTGGTCGGACAACGCGCCCATCGAAAAATGGGTAGTCTCCGGTGCGGACACCACACTCGAACAAACCCCCGACGGCTGGAACCTTCAAGATTTATGGCAACAGCCCGCCGGCTCCACCCCCAACCGCCTCATTATCGAAAGCAGCCGTATCAATGTGCGCCTGCCGCAGGGCAGCTACAAAATCGAAAACTTCGGCCTGAACACGCAGCGGCCCGAAGCAGGCGGCAGGCCGTTTAAAATCAACGGTACGCTCCAACACGACACGCTGCCGCTGCGCTGGCAGGGCAACGGCATCTGGCGGACGTCCGGCGGCAACTGGGAAACCCCTTCGTTCCACTTGGAAGCGGCAGGCCGTCTGAACGACCATACGCTGACGGTCAGCACTGACAGCGCTTTGCTCTGGCAACCGCAAAGCAGCACCCTTCAAGCCAGAAACTTCAACCTGCGTGCCGACAGCTCGTTCCACAACCTGCACCTGACCGCGCAAAGCCCGCTGATTACCCTGAGAAACAATCACCTGAGCCTCAACGCCCTGAGCAGCGCCTTTACCGCCGGCACATCGGAAAGCCGCTGGGACGGTTCGCTGGAGCTGGACAAAGTCAGTCTGCGCCCCAGCATCGCGGTGCTCGACAACTTCAAATTCAACGCAGGCCACAAAACCGAGCAGCAATACACCACATTCACCCTTTCCGGCCCCGCCATCTGGCAGCGCAGCAAAGGCGCGTTTTCAGACGGCCTGCGCATCAACACCCATCAAGACACTCTCGTCAAGGCTCCGCGGCCGCGCTTTATCAGCGCGTTCGAAGGTTCGTTCTCCATGCCCGACCTGAACCACTGGCAGGGTCAGTTCAAAGGCTTATTCGACCGTCAGCCCGCCGCACTGACCGTTCGATATGCCGCCGAACCGGAGCAACAGCCGCGCCTCGAAGCGGGCATCGCCCTCAGCAAACTCTCGCTCACCCCTTACTGGGACGATCTGCAAGCACATTCCGGCAAGGCTTATCCCGGATTCCTCAGCCGCTCCGGTGCGCCTGCGATTGAGGCCCAAATCAAAATCGATGCCATCACCCTGCCCGGCCTGCAACTGGACAACGTCGAAACCCTGCTTTCCGCCGACAAAGACCATATCGCCCTGAGCAACTTCAAAGCCGGACTTTACGGCGGCAAAACCGAAGGCGGCATCAGCATGGCCAACACCGAGCCGCCGTCCTACCACCTCCAACAGAACGCGCAGGGCGTACAGGTACGCCGCCTGCTGCAAGACCTTCTTACCGTCAACAGCATCAGCGGCACAGGCGATGCCGTTATCGACCTGACTGCCCGCGGACAAGACCGGACCAGCCTGACCAAAACACTCAAAGGCACACTCACGCTCAATGTTTCCAACGGCGCATGGCTGGGCATAGACATCGACAACATCATGCAAAGCGGCACCATTTCGCGCCGCGGGCACAACGGCGAAATCCCGCGTACCCCATTCCGCCGCTTCTCGCTCACCAGCACCATCGACCAGGGTATCAGCCGCCACTTCAATACCGAAGTTACATCCGACAGCCTGTTGATTGTCAGCAACGGCTTTACCGACTTGGGCAAACAAGAGTTGTCGGAAGAAATGCTGATACGCAACGCCCGCAATCCGAAGGCCAAACCCATCCCGCTCAAAATCAACGGTCCGATTAACAATCCGTCCATCACCATAGATTACAGCCGCCTGACCAACGGTCTGAGCACTCCGGCCGAAAAACAGAAAGCCCTTGAAAACACATTGAAAGAACAATGGCAATGGCTGAATCCGAACCGCGAATAACGACAAAGGCCGTCTGAAAACAAATGTTTCAGACGGCCTTTGCTTATTCTCTACACATGAGTCCGAAATGTCGCCCCCATCGCCTTTCCGAATCCTACCGCATTCACCACAATATACCGCCGGTGTTTCTGAAAACCGCCGCAAGAGCAAATTGATATGCCGTCTGAAATCAGGTTTTCAGACGGCCTTTAGAAGCTGAAGGCTGTTTGAAAAATAGAAAAGCAGCCTGCACTTGGGAGATTCAAAATGCAGGCTGCTTTGTTATGTATTAAAACTTCATTGAAGCTATATTTTCAGAGCCTTCCTCTCCAACTGCTCCGCAAAAAAATCCACAAAAGCCCGGATTTTCGGGCTGACTGCATTATCGCCGTAATAGACGGCGTAAAACGGTTTGGCTTCGTTCAAGGCGCGGTCGGACAGGAGTTCGTGCAGGTGTCCCGCAGCAATATCGGCGGCGACGGTGAAATCCGACAGGCAGGCGATGCCGTTGCCTTCCAGGCACAGGCGGCGGATGGTTTCGCCGCTGTTGGCGGACAGTTGCGGCACGGCGGCGTAAGGCGTGTGGCCGGTGTCGGCAAACGGCCAGTTGTTCAGGGTTTTGGGCTCGGAGAAGCCGATGAGGGTGTGCTGCGACAGGTCGGCGACGGTTTGGGGCGTGCCGCGGCGGGCGAGATAATCGGGCGCGGCAACGAGTTTCAGACGGCTGTCAAACAGATGGCGGGCGCGCAGGGCGGAGTCGTGCAGGCTGCCTGCGCGGATGGCGATGTCCACGCGCCGCTCGATGAGGTCGATGTAGCCTTCGGACGAGGTGAGCAGCAGCGACACCTGCGGGTGGCGTTCGCAGAACGGGCGTACCAGCGGAGCGACGAGGTGCAGCAGCGTGGGCGTGGCAGAATCCACCCGAAGCACGCCCTGCGGCGCGCCGCCTGCGGAGAGGATTTCGGCTTCAGCAGCTTCAATGTCGTGCAGTATCTGCCGCGCGCGCTCGAAAAAGCGGCAGCCTTCTTCGGTAAGCCGCAGTTGGCGCGTGGTACGGTTGAGCAGGTTGGCGGAGAGTTTGTCTTCCAGCCGCTTCACGGTACGGCTGACGGCGGAGTTGGCCAGCCCGAGCCGCTCTGCCGCGCGGCTGAAACTGCCGCTTTCCACCACCTGCACGAACACGGCCAGTTCGTCTGAATGGGTTTTCATTGTTGCTTTTCCTAGAAAAGTGTTTTGCAATTATTGCTGTTTTCATTATAAAGCATCGGGGTATAATAATGCTTTTTCAACGCAATTATTTGAGGAACAAACATGAATATTCTGTTAATTGACGGCGGCCAACATTTCGGCCATTCCGTCGGCCGCCTGAATCACACGCTGCACCAAACCGCGTGCAACACGCTGAACGCACTCGGCTATGCGGTGAAGGAAACCGTGATTGAAGAAGGCTACGACAAAGATGCCGAGGTGGAAAAATGGCTGTGGATGGACGCGGTGGTTTGGCAGATGCCCGGCTGGTGGATGGGCGAGCCGTGGACGGTGAAAAAATATATCGATGAAGTGTTTACCGCAGGCGTGGGCGAGAACAAGCTGGTGGCCAACGACGGCCGCCACCGTGTAAACCCGACGGAAGGCTACGGCACGGGCGGCTTGCTGCATGGCAAAAAACACATGATTTCATCCACTTGGAACGCGCCGATTGAAGCGTTTACCCGCGAAGGCGATTTCTTTGAGGGCGCGGGCGTGGATGGCGTGCATTTCCATTTTCATAAAGCCAACGAGTTCCTCGGCACGACGCGGCTGCCCTCCTTCATCTGCAACGATGTGATCAAGAATCCGCAGGTGGAGCGGTATTTGGCGGATTATCGGGCGCATTTGGAGAAGGTGTTCGGTAGAGGGTAGAAGCCGTAGGTCGTGCATTCATGCCCGACCTACCGACACTGAAAAGCACACGCCAGAAACAGTCCGAACCCTACTTTCAGACGGCCTGAAAATAAGGACGACATGCCAGACGCCATGCTTTCTCCAACGCATATATTACTGCCCTATGCGTCTCGCCCGTCGGCTTGGAAAAGAAGTATTCTTCAGTGTGATGAGGATAAAATCCGCATTTCTCCAGCACGCGTTGCGAAGGGGTATTTTCCTGATAAGTTCCACCCCAAAGCCGCACCAGAGACAATTCCTCAAAAGCATAGGCGACCACTGATTGCACCGCTTCGGTTGCATAGCCCTTTCCCCAAAAATCTTCGCCCAGCCAATAACCTATTTCCGCTTCACGGTCGCTCAGTGGTAGGATGCTATCGTTTTGAAAAAGCAGGCCGATGCTGCCTATCGCTTTATTATCGTCCAAGCAAATGGCAAAACTATGCGCCTTTCGGAGGACGTGTTCAATAATCTCACGGCTTTCCGCCACGCTGGTATGAGGAGGCCAGCCGCACATGGCCCCTATTTTAGGGTTGCGGGCCTGTTCATACACCGCTTCGGCATCGGTCAGCGCCCAAGGGCGGAGGATTAGGCGGGATGTTTTTCGTGTTTCCATGCTCAAAAATGCCTAATATTGTTTGGAAATTTTGTTGAAACACTGCTTTCAGACGACCTTCCAAAAGGTGCAGGCTGCCTGAAACGCCTGTTTTTACAACCCCAATTCCCCCCAAATCTCATCAATAAAATTGTGTTTCCTGCATGTGCCCGTCTGCTTCCAGCGTTCGGCGGTTGAAGACTTTGCGCCACGGATTGAACAGCCCTTTGGTGCGGATGGTGATGTCGTGCGGGCATTGATTGACGATTTCCACCGTCTGCCCCATCGGTTGCGACAACGCGCCAGCAAGCGGGAAAGCGGCGATACGGGCGGATAATTTCACGGTGATCCTTTCAAATCGGGGTTTGGGTCCTGCTATGGTTGGATACGTTTATAATCTCGGGATAAAAAAACGATATAATTGCATGCTGGATAACAGAATCCAAACCAATAGCAGACAAAATAAGGAATCCACCCCCCTTCTTCATTAAGAATATATATCGAGAAACAAATACTGTATAAACAGAAAAAACTTAGGAGATAAAGCCATTTCATCCCCCTATTTAAGAATCTGGCCAAGATAGGTATTTTGTATTCTAAAAAAAAGAAAGACATATCCAAGGGAAAAATGCTAGATAAAAATTTTTGTTTATTTTTTACTATAAATAGAACCCTACTTCTCAAGAGAAAACCATTAATAATACCAATTACCATTATTAATATATAAAGAATAGTATAGGTATGAATAATCTTCATTAAACAAAAAGTGGAAACGGCAGATAAATTACATAAGATAAATTGGAATATAAAATATTTACGGTCTAAACCTTGTTCGATTGCAATTTTTTTAAAATTGCCTTGCACAAAAAAATCAAAGGAATTCATTGACTATCCATTAAAATAAAAACTGAATGATATCGAACGCATATAAAGTATTACCTGTAATTTATTTAAAACAGCAGCCGTAGGTCGGATACTTATATCCGATAAACCGTTATGCCGAACATATCGGATTCGAGAATCTGATTTACGACTGCTGTTTTTCGTGTTTCTATGCTCAAAAATACCTAATATTGTTTGGAAATTTTGTTGAAACGCTGCTTTCAGACGGCCTTCCAAAAGGTGCAGGCTGCTTTCTGGTTAGGGAGGTGCAAAAAGCAGCCTGCACTTTGGTTTACAACCCCAACTCCCCCCAAATCTCATCAATCTTAGCCGTAACCGCAGGGTCTTTTTTGATCACCCGTCCCCATTCGCGGTCAGTTTCGCCTGGCCATTTGTTGGTTGCGTCCAAACCCATTTTGCCGCCGAGTCCGCTGACGGGGCTGGCAAAGTCGAGGTAGTCGATGGGCGTGTTTTCCACCAACACGGTGTCGCGTACGGGATCCATGCGCGTGGTTACCGCCCAGATGACTTCTTTCCAGTCGCGCACGTTCACGTCGTCATCGACCACGATGATGAATTTGGTGTACATAAATTGGCGCAGGAACGACCAGCAGCCCATCATCACGCGCTTGGCGTGTCCGGCGTACTGTTTTTTCATGCTGACCACCGCCATGCGGTAGGAGCAGCCTTCAGGCGGCAGGTAGAAATCGGTGATTTCGGGAAACTGCTTTTGCAAGAGCGGTACGAACACTTCATTCAACGCCACGCCCAAAACGGCGGGTTCATCGGGCGGTTTGCCCGTGTAGGTGGAGTGGTAAATCGGGTTTTCGCGCATGGTGATGCGTTCGACCGTGAATACGGGGAAATGATCCTGCTCGTTGTAATAGCCCGTGTGGTCGCCGTATGGACCTTCCAACGCGGTTTCGTTTGGATGAATCACGCCTTCCAGCACGATTTCTGCGCGTGCAGGCACTTGCAAATCGTTGCCGATACATTTCACCAGCTCCGTCCGCGATCCGCGCAGCAGTCCGGCAAACTGGTATTCGCTCAAGGTATCGGGGACGGGCGTTACCGCGCCCAAAATGGTGGCGGGGTCGCAGCCGAGCACGACGGCGACGGGATACGGCGTATCGGGATTGAGTTTGCGGAATTCCTGATAATCCAGCGCGCCGCCGCGATGCGACAGCCAGCGCATAATCAGCTTGTTTTTGCCGATTAACTGTTGACGGTAAATGCCTAAGTTCTGACGTTTTTTGTGCGGGCCCCGCGTGACGGTCAAGCCCCATGTTACCAGCGGCGCAACGTCTTCCGGCCAGCAATGCTGAATCGGCAGTTTATACAAATCAACGTCTTCACCTTCCCACACGATTTCCTGACACGGCGCATTTTTCACCACGTTCGGCGCCATACTCCAAATGTCTTTCAACAGCGGCAGTTTGGAAAACGCATCTTTGATGCCTTTGGGCGGTTCGGGTTCTTTCAGATACGCCAGCGTCTGCCCGATTTCGCGCAGCTTGGACACGCTGTCCGCACCCATGCCCATCGCCACGCGTTCGGGCGTGCCGAACAGGTTCGCCAACACGGGATAATCGTAGCGCGTGCCGTCGGGCTTAATCGGGTGCTCAAACAACAACGCCGGCCCTTCGGCACGCAGCACGCGGTCGGCGATTTCGGTCATTTCCAAATGCGGGGAAACGGGATGCGCAACGCGTTTGAGTTTGCCTTGCTGCTCGAGCATAGCGATGAAGTCGCGTAGGTCTTTGTATTTCATGGTTCGGCTTTCAGACGGCCTCAATAATGATGCACGGTATTATAGCGGTTTTGCGTTGTTATTCCGATAAGGCGGGATAAATGTGTCCAACGCCGCCAAATTAACCGACCGCGCCAAAATCGGCACGGAAAGAATGCGGTATCACCGCCATATGTCCGGCGGAGGCAAGATATAGTAAGTACGGTTTTTCATGACCGGTAATGTATTTTACAAGAGTCGTCATTATACCTCCTTCGATCCCGCCCGTCGGCTTGCCTCCCTGCCGTTTTGTGCTACAATACGCCCTTACCTCGGAGGGTCTGTAGCTCAGGGGTTAGAGCAGGGGACTCATAATCCCTTGGTCGTGGGTTCGAACCCCACCGGACCCACCAAAAATACATAAATCAAACAATTGGTTGCACTTTCACTTGGCGCAACTTTTTTATTTTGCATTTTCTTGTGTGCCCAATTTGTGCCTACACCGGCAACCACCGCATCTTTTGCCTCCATCAACGCATTCTTAACTTTTTCAGACGGCCTGCAAACTATTTGATTACCTGCCATCCGATTTGTACGTTTACGTCCTACCTAAACAAACACTTTGTTAACATACGGGGTGTGCGATATAATTCCTATGTCAATTCATCCCTTAAAATTATTTCTTGGAGCAAAGTTATGGCTACATTTTCCAAACTTTTACTGATTTCCGCCGCCATCGCCCTGACAGCCTGTGCCAACAGCGGTCACAGCTCTTCCGCCGACGCCGGCGGCAATCATACATCCGCAACAACCGCAACCAATTCGTCCTCAGCCTGCCGAAGCATCGGTGAGGGCCGAAAAATCAATAACAAGGGCCAAAACGACGGTTATATGTGCAAAGCCAATACCGCTCTGAGTTCCGAAGAAGCCAAATCCGTATTGGATCCCAATATCCGCGTTTCCTATGGCAATACCAGCGGTGCGACCCTGACCTCCCGCCAAGTAGCCAACGCAGTCGGCAAAAGCCCCGATGAAACCTGCCAACGTGCCTTCCTGAGCGCCGTCAAACGCTTCCAAAGCACTGCCCAACGCCGCAACAAACATGCCGTTCAGGTAGTCAGCTATTTTGACAAAAGAACCGTTGGCGGCAGCGAATACGAATGCCACATCGGTACTTGGAACAGCCGCGTAGTCTTAAAAGGCAGCATCAACTAAATTTGTCCCGACACAAAAACAAAACCATCGGATATTTATCTGCCGATGGTTTTGTTTTAGCCGTTTTTTGCTTTCATCCTCATGACCGACCGTATTCTGCGCTGTCTGCTCGGAGACCCGTTGCTGGCCGCTTCCTATCGCAATAATTTATTGAATTCACACGACCGGCACCGCATCGAACATGCTCCACAATTGGCTGAACGCACCGATTGGAAAGTCAGCCGTGCATTGAAACAACTGGCAGATTCCCCCGTTGTTTCGCTCAGCCATAGCAAAGGTTTTGCCGCCCTTTTGTGTACCGATTGCCCGATACCCGCCGGAGTAGATTTAGAAGCTGTCCGTCCGCGCGACTTCAGATCGCTGTCCGAATGGGTATGTACCGCCGAAGAACAAGAATACCTCTGCCGCCACAACTGGCAGGCGGAAATATTCTATCACTTATGGTGTACCAAAGAAGCCCTGCTGAAAGCCGCTGGATTGAATTTCCCTGCCGATATGGCAAACGTCGGTTATCGGTTTTACGGCAATGAAGTTGGCGGATTACGTGTACCGCACCAAAATGGCTGGCACGGCATTACTGCCCGGCTGACCCCGGACTTTACCTTAGCCTGCGTCTGGCGTGGCGAAGATGTCCGAATCGATTGGCTTTTTTACGGCGACTTGAATGTTGATAGTCTGGGCAAACTAGAGGCCGTCTGAAAAAGGTTTCCCTGCTTTTCAGACGGCCTCATCATGACTAAATCTGTCATTCGGTTGCTAATAAGCCTGCCAGCGTTTGAACACTAACGAAGTATTCACGCCGCCGAAAGCGAAATTGTTGCTGACTACATAATCCGTTTCGATTTCGCGGCCGCCGCTCAAAATATAGTCCACCTTGCCGCAGCGCGGGTCGATGTCGTTCAGATTGACGGTTGGGGCAAACCAGCCGCTGTTCATCATTTCGATGGTGAACCACGCTTCCAGCGCACCGCACGCGCCGAGCGTATGGCCGAGATAGCTTTTTTGCGAACTCATGGGAATGAATCCGAACACGGCTTCGGTCGCCAGCGTTTCGGCAATATCGCCTTTTTCAGTCGCCGTACCGTGGCCGCTGACGTAGCCGACTTTGTCAGGCGTAATGCCCGCGTCTTGCAGCGCGAGCTCCATACATTTCTGCATGGTTTCTTTTTGCGGCTGGGTAACGTGGCTGCCGTCGCTGTTGGCACCGTAGCCGACGAGTTCGGCATAGATTTTCGCACCGCGCCGTTTGGCGTGTTCCAATTCTTCCAACACAAAAATCCCTGCGCCTTCGCCGATGACCAAGCCGTCGCGTCCGTTGTCGTAAGGACGCGGGGTCAGTTCGGGTTCGCCGTTGCGGCGGCTGGCGGCGTAGAGCGAGTCAAAGACATAAACTTCGGACGGACAAAATTCTTCGCCGCCGCCCGCCAGCATCATGTCTATCATGCCGTATTTAATCGCCTCATAGGCATAGCCTATGCCTTGGCTGCCGGACGAACACGCGCTCGATGTCGGGATGATGCGCCCTTTCAATCCGAAAAAGATGCCGATATTGGCGGCGGTCGTATGCGGCATCATGCGCACATAAGTATTGGCGTTGAAATTGCGCGATGTGCCGGTATTCAGAAGTTCGCCCATATCGCCGATGTCTTTGGTACTGCCGACAGACGAACCGCACGCCACGCCCATGCGTCCGTCGGTAATGCTTTCGTCGCCAAGCAAACCTGCGTCCGTCAGGGCTTGTTCCGCCGCATCGACACACAGATGCGACACGCGTCCCATGCTTCTGAGCTGCTTGCGCGTCCAATGTTGGGGCGGAGTGTAGCCTTCAATCGGCGCACCCAGTTGCGCTTCCAATTCGGGGAAACGTTCGCGCCAATCCATGTATTTGACGGCATTTTTTTCAGCTTTAAACGCCGCCTGTATGCTTTGCCAATCGCGGCCGAAGGCGGTAATGCCGCCTATGCCCGTTACTACGACTCTTCTGGTATTCAACACAAACCTCCGTTCACCGCAATCACTTGGCGCGTGATGTACGCCGCTTTTTCATCCATCAGGAAGCGCACCGCATGCGCCACTTCTTCCGGCAGCCCCATACGCGCGGCGGGGACGGCTTTCAAAATTTCTTCGACGGGTACATTTTCATCGACAATCTCCGTATCGATTAAACCCGGCGCCACGCAGTTGACGGTGATTTTGCGTTTCGCCAGTTCGACCGCCAAGGCTTTCGCAGCGCCGATCAAGCCCGCCTTGGACGCGCTGTAATTGACCTGCCCGCGGTTGCCGGTCAAACCGGACACCGACGCCATACACACAATCCGTCCGGCTTTGCGGCGGCGTATCATCGGCATGGTCAACGGGTGCAATACATTATAAAAACCGTCCAAATTGGTACGCAGCACCAAATCCCAATCGTCGTCTGAAAACGCGGGGAAGGCATTGTCGCGCGTCAGTCCGGCGTTCAACACCACGCCGTAATACGCGCCGTTTGCTTCGATGTCGGCAGTCAAAATATCGCGGCAGGCTGCACGGTCGGACACATCAAACTGCAACACCCTCGCCTGTCTGCCCAAAGCGCGGATTTCTTCCGCTACGGCTTCGGCTTCATCGCGGCGGCTGCGGCAATGAAGGACGATATCAAAGCCGTCCTCAGCCAAACCGAGTGCGACGGCTTTGCCTATGCCACGGTTGGAGCCTGTGATTAAAATGGTTTCGGTCATGGAGTTTTTCTTTCGTTTGAGCTTAACGGGTTACTTAAAAAATTATTTTTCAGACGGCCTGTTGCAGGTACTTCGCCAACGACCTCTCATTATAGAATCTGTCCCGTCCATGATTGCTCCAATCGAACCAGAACCCCGACGTCATACATATTGCCTATATTCAAGATGCCATACATACAAAAAATAAATAGCCAATCTGTTTGCGTGCATCTTTACAAAATTTGAACGCAGTGTCGTCATTTGCCAAAATCACCCAATTAAATTTGCCGAGACTATCTTTGCGTGCTAGCTTGGCCTCCTTTCTTTTCCAACCTTCGCATCTTTCGGACTGTACACATTCAGGGCAGCCCGCACCAACAAGCCGTCAGTAGGTAACAAATGTTTTATCATTTCCGGTGCGTCAGTCCAGCGCAGCTCACAGTCAAACACCCCCATACCATTGTTGTCCTGAGTGGAAACTTTGGCTGTTGCCAATAATTTTGTTCCAATTGGAATATTTTCTGCATACAAGTCCAATCTGCGCGTTCCTAATAAAAAACCCAGCTTCACTTGTTCATTTGCTAATAAAGCTTGTATTCCCGCAAATGCACCGATGGACTGCGCCATAATCTCCATTCCTGCCGTTGAGGGCAAGGCGCCATCATGCAAAAGAATATGTTTTTCATCTACCCTCGCCTCAACATAAACATAATCATCACCATACTCAAGCACACGATCGATAAGAATCATATGCCCGCTGTGTGGTAACAGAAAGGCAGGATTTTCAATAGGACAAGTAAAATTGAACATGAAAATTGACAAAGCCGTCTGAAATTGACTCATAAAGGCAGTATTATAACGAATTACCGTGTTACATCATATCTATCTATAGATTTTTCATAAACTTAAAATAATTCAGAAGCGAAACAAGCGGCCATAGTCAAGAGTTGTTTCTGACTTGGCAGTTTTGCGAAGCCGAAGCGCGCCGTAGGCCGGTTCCCTTACCGAGTCTCCAACACGTAAAGGGCATTTGCGGAAGCCCGCATGTTGAACATCGTTGGCCATGATGGAGCTGGCATATAAGAAGCTGGGCAAACCGCAGCTGGCAGCGGACAGCAGACGCATTCTGGCCGGCAA